>JBLNAS010000260.1:0-3181 GCA_050259475.1 Methylocystaceae bacterium | reverse complement strand
GCCTCAGTAACCGCAATGGTTTCACTAGGGCTAGCCCAGCTACCACTAGCTAATGCCTGATACCAAAGATCGCGGGCCTCTTCCCAAATGAAGTTATCAATATAAACTTTGCGTTGCACCGCTAACACTCCTGTATCTGTTTAGTCCATGATTAACTAAAACAACCAGACTGTCGCCAGCTGTCCAGCTAGTATTCCCTGCGGCTCAGCGGTAATGTGTACATAACCATCCGCCCGGGTCATAACTCGCATTAACCCCGATTTCCCCCAGACTGGAGCAGCCAGAAGCCCATCTGGTCCTTGACTTAGGATTACCCGCACCAGATCATCACGGCCAGCTGCGGAAGGCAGATTGGCGGTTAATGTGGCGGTTACCGAGTGCCGTAGGCGTTGATCCAGCAAGGGACGCACTAATACTTCGTACATCATATAAGCCGAAACCGGGTGACCAGGTAGGCCAATTACTAGCTTGTCAGCACATTGCACGGCTAACGTAGGCTTGCCCGGCTTAACGGCTAAACCATGAAAAAGCAGCTTCGCCGCGGGTAAATCCAACATCGCCTGCAAACTCATATCTTTTAAACCAACGGAACTGCCTCCCGACATCAATACCAGGTCGTTTTCATTTACCGCCTGATGCAGGACTGATTTTAACTGTGAGAAGTCATCGCCGACAATGCCATAAAAAGTAGCTTGCGCACCATGGGCCCGGCAGGCGGCAGTTAGGACATAACCATTTATGTCTCTAACCTGAGCCAAGATCGGCTTTTGATCTGGTGGTACAACTTCATCACCACTGGAAATGATGCCTACTCGGAGCTTGGCTACCACTTTTACCGAATTTACACCCAAAGCCGCCAATACTCCGATATCTTGTGGTCGCAAGATATATCCTACCGGGTACACCTGCTCCCCCGATTTAACATCTTCACCCTGGTAAACCACATTTTCACCAGGACTTGCCGCCCGGGAAGCCAGCATGGTATCTTCCCCTAGCATTTCCGTATATTCCAGCATGACGACAGCATCAGCACCGATCGGTAACATACCGCCAGTGGGAACATACATACACTCCCCCCCACCAATAGGGCCGGGAGGTACCTGGCCGATGTTGATATATCCTCGGAAATCTAAGTACGTGGGCAAGCCTTCGCTGGCACCATAGGTATCAACAGCCGCCACCGCATAGCCGTCTACACTAGAACGCGAAAAACCGGGTAGTTCCTCCCTGCTCACTACAGGTTCTGCTAACACCCGGCCTACCGCATTTATTAATCCAATTTCCTCTACCCCAGGATGCAAAACCTGATTGATGAGACGCTGCCCCTCCAGCAATGACACTACCTGAAAAAATTCTTGCATACTAACCCCTCAATTTATCTAAAACAGCCTAACTCACAGGCACAGATTTTTATCTTCAATTGATTGCAGGCTTCGCCTACCTTTTGTGGTGGCACTCCTAAGTCCTCAGCCACTTTTCTGGCCAAGGAACAAGAGATTTTTCCTTCAGGGGACAATCGAGTTAATTCTTTTTCTAGTTGTTCATTAATATCCATTATGTTACCTCCAAAAATGCAAAAGCTCCCCATCAACGGCAATTAATAGTTTTGATTCACTTCGCCAACAAGTGCCAAGTTCCTCCTTTTAATTATACATTCCCGGTTTTAATAGGTGAAAGTTAGTCCATTTAGAATTAACCGATCTGAAGCTTAGTTGACCTTAATTTGTAACTTAACCACCCTCAACTCCCCGGATAAACTTGGCATTGATTACTGTTCTTTATATACGATATTTTGTTTGGCATTGGCAATCTAAATACCGAAATAATGTGTATACTTAAGTTGGGAGGCGATTAACTAATGTCTTTTACTATCTGGTTTGGTATTGCCGTTGCTTGTGCCGTCATTGAGATGGCCACTACTGGTTTTTGGTTCTTGTGGCTAGCGCTTGGGGCAGCGGTAATTGCTTTGTTGGCCAAAATCAATCTCGTCACGCAACTACCTGTCCAGTTAGTGATTTTCTCTCTGATATCTCTATTGCTCATTATTTTTACCCGCCCGCTTTTGGTCAGAGCCCTGGGAACCCGGGATACTAAAAGTAATGTCGATGCGCTGATTGGGCGTCAGGGCGTGGTTATCGAAGCCATTAACCCCCTAACCGGTGAAGGGCAAGTCAAACTAGACGGAGAAATCTGGTCAGTACGAGCAGCTAATCCTCTGGCAGTCGGTACCCTTGTAGTTGTGGAGGCCGTTCAGGGAGTACGCCTATTAGTGCGTGAAAATATCTTATAAATCAAAAATCAATTTGTTTACGGGATTACCCCGATTGAAAGGAGTGCTGTCAAATGTGGCCCTATATCCTATTATTCCTGGTGCTGTTCATCGGCTTTTCTTCGATTAAAATTATTCGCCAATCGACGGTAGGTATTGTGGAGCGCCTTGGCAAGTTTCACGGTAAAGCAGAACAGGGTGTTAACATTATCATTCCCTTTATTGATAAGTTCCGGGCAATAGTTGATCTACGTGAACAGGTAATCGACTTCCCCCCCCAACCAGTTATTACCCGCGACAATGTCACCATGCAAATTGATACTATTATCTATTTCCAAGTAACTGACCCCTTCCGTTACACTTATGAAATCGCTACCCCCATCAAGGCTATAGATAACCTATCCGCTACCACCCTACGTAACATTGTCGGTGACTTGGAACTTGACCAGACCTTGACCTCTCGGGATACCGTCAATACCAGACTACGGCTAGTTCTGGACGAAGCTACCGACAAATGGGGTATCAAGGTTAACCGTGTGGAGCTGAAAAACATTCTTCCTCCCCAGGATATCCAGCAGGCTATGGAAAAACAAATGCGGGCCGAGCGGGAAAAAAGGCAGTCCATACTGCTAGCCGAGGGTTCAAAACAATCAGCTATTCTTACCGCCGAAGGCCAAAAGCAAGCGGTTATTCTGGAAGCTGAAGCCCAGAAGGAAGCAGCCATTCGGGCTGCAGAAGGCCACAAGCAGAGCCAGATACTCACTGCCGAAGGTGAGGCAGAAGCAATTCTCGCAGTACAAAAGGCTACCGCTGATTCACTGGTGATGCTGAAAGAAGCTGGTGTCGATGAACGCGTTCTGGCTTTGAAATCACTGGAGGCTATCAAAGAATTGGCCCATGGTCAAGCCACCA
>JBLNAS010000259.1:0-4490 GCA_050259475.1 Methylocystaceae bacterium | reverse complement strand
AATCTTACCAATACTGATTAAATCGTCAGCCATACTTTTTACCTCGCTAAATATTTACTGATACTAGTTTTTTAATAACGAGAGACCAATGTAATCTTTAAGAACTCATAGGCAGGTGGTTTGTCAAAAGAGTTAAGCCCTAGAAAAGGATTTCCGTTAGATTTCCATAGTATAGTAATCACTTAGATATCGCGTTACCTATTTGTAAAGTCGAGAAAAAGGGCTATATTACAAGCCCTTTTTACTAACGCATAATTTCGACTACCACATGTACCCCTTGTTTAGCGGCCGAAGCCTTGACCAGGGTACGCATAGCCTTAGCTATTTTGCCCTGTTTCCCAATTACCTTGCCCATATCATCAGGATGTACCTTGAGTTCCAAGATAACTCCACGATCTCCCTGGCTTTCCTCAACCCGAACTTCTTCTGGATGGTCAACCAGATCACGAGCTAGAATTTCTAATAATTCTTTCACCGCCCGTTACCCCCCTATTCGGCAGATTTGGACGTTTTAGCCTGGTTAAACTTTTCCATAATACCAGCCTTTTTAAACAACGAACGTACGGTTTCTGATGGCTGTGCCCCGGTCATAAGCCATTTCATAGCTTTTTCCTCATCGATCTTCACCGTGGCCGGAGCGGTACAGGGATCATAGAATCCCAATTCCTCAATAAAGCGACCATCACGGGGAGCCCGAGAATCCGCAACCACTACCCGGTAAAAAGGGGCCTTTTTGGCACCTAACCGACGTAACCTAATTCTGGTGGCCATAATAATTTCACCTCCTCGATTAATTAACTGTTTTATCACATGAACGGGAACTTCATGGGTCCTTTTTTACCCTTTTTGCCCCCCATGTCCGCAATTTGTTTCATCATTTTACGAGTTTCCTCAAACTGCTTTAGTAAGCGGTTGATATCCTGTACCCGAGTACCACTGCCGCGAGCAATACGTTTTTTGCGGCTGCCATTGATAAGAGTAGGATTACGCCTTTCCTCAGCGGTCATCGATTTAATAATCGCCTCAATATGAGCGATTTCCTTCTCATCCACTTCTGTGGGCATACCTTTTAACTGTTTAGCATTGAGACCAGGGATCATATCCATAATCTGACTGAGCGGCCCCATCTTTTTCATTTGCTGTAATTGTTCAAGAAAATCATCAAAACTGAATTCAGCTTTTAGTATTTTCTTTTCCATCTCTCGGGCTTTTTTCTCATCGAAGACAGATTGCGCTTTTTCCACCAGGGAAAGCACATCACCCATGCCTAAAATACGTGAAGCCATGCGGTCAGGGTGGAAAGGTTCTAAGGCATCCAGCTTTTCGCCCATACCCACGAACTTAATTGGGCACCCGGTAGCCGCTTTAGTTGATAAAGCGGCACCGCCACGGGTATCACCATCCATCTTGGTTAACACGATGCCAGTTAAGCCCATGGCTGCATTAAAGTTTTCCGCGACGTTTACCGCATCTTGCCCGGTCATCGCATCCACCACTAGTAAGATCTCATGGGGAGAGACTTTAGCCTTCACCGCCTTCAGCTCATCCATCAATTCTTCATTGATATGCAGTCGTCCCGCCGTATCCAGGATAACTATATCGCGATTATTGCTGTGGGCATATTCAAGAGCAGCGGCAGCAATATTAACCGGATTTTCCTGCCCCATACTAAAGACCGGAACCGATAACTGTTCACCTAATACCTGCAACTGTTTGATGGCTGCCGGACGATAGATATCACAGGCTACCAGAAGTGGTCTTCTACCCTGAGACTGCAGATGCTTGGCCAATTTAGCGCAGGAGGTAGTTTTACCAGAACCCTGGAGACCAACGGCCATGATAATCGTAGGTGGTTTCGAGGCAATGGTCAGCCGAGTCTGATTACCTCCCATAAGTTCAGTCAACTCGTCGTAAACAATCTTTACTACCTGTTGACCTGGGGTTATGCTATTTAAAACCTCCTGCCCGATGGCTCGTGCCTTCACCCGGGCAACAAATTCCTTAACTACTTTAAAGTTAACATCAGCTTCTAAGAGAGCAAGGCGCACCTCGCGCATCGCTTCGTTAACATCTTCTTCATTCAATTTGCCCTTGCCCCGCAAGCGATGAAACGTTTGCTGCAGGCGTTCCGACAATCCTTCAAATATCACGACTAATCCCCGCTTTCTGCTGGGCCTGTCGGCGCTTCGCTATATAGTACCTTCTCCAATATGGATATTATCTCAGTTGCTTGGCCAGAATCAAAAGTTTTACCAATAGCTTTGACCAGTTCATAAGCGTGAGCCAATTCACGTGACTGCCAGGCAAAGCGTTCCACTAAACCTAAGCGTTGTTCATAGCTTTGTAACGCCTTTTCTGAGCGTCGTATTAGATCATGTACTGCTTGCCGAGTAATTCCCTGATCTTCTGCAATCTCACCCAGAGATAAATCCTCTTGATAATACATTTCCCAAACCAAACGCTGCTTTTCAGTCAATAAAGGGGCATAAAAATCATAAAGCAAATCCAACTGTTTGATTAGATCAAACTCAACCATCTTGCTCGCCCCCCTGTAAAGCATTTGCACTTTACACTTTGTTTATTTTAACTTCCTCAATTATCACTGTCAAGTATTGATACTTGCCATCTCCCTGGATTAAACTATTTAAGTAGCTTTAATCAATCAAGAGGAGGGCTTAATGATGCCATCAGAAATTACTATGCTGCTTAATTTGGGCTTAATGGGATTAGCCATCTATGGCATTATCCGCTTAGCCAAAAAACGCAAATTAAATCGGCCGGTCCGCAGAAAAACCGAGATAGATATCGTCGATGATAAACTTAGCAATATGGCCAATGAATTGAAGGTGCTTGATGCCCGGCTAAAGAAGGAATGGGCAGAACGAGATTAATCTACTTCTCGGGCAAACTGATAGCGGCGGCTTAAAAAGAAATGCTCCTGCTCCTCAACTGGTTGCAGTGTAATATATCCCTGAGGACAAGCACCCCCACAAAAATTACAACCATTACATAGCCATGGTTTGACTAGTAGACCCTCTGCTTCATATACTAAAGCGCGGGTAGGGCATTGTTTACTGCAAACCCGACAGCCGGTACACTGAGCTGATACTTCGGGATAAATCGCTATCCTGGGCCATTTTCCAGCCGGGGGCAATAGTTTAACCGCCATTGCTTTTAAGGTCTGCCGCCGCATGTAGCCCTGCTCCGTACGAGGCAGCACTCTGGTTAAGCGACTTTCCAGTTCCTCAACTACTAAACCCGCCACTTCACTTTTGACCTTCCACCCTAGACCAGTAAATAACTCCCGCCTCGATAATTGACGATCCGTTGACTTATTGCTCCGTGGACTATAATCGGTCAATTCCAGCTTTTTATTCCAGCTCTGTAGCCATATATTGACATTTTCTAAGCCAGCAATTATCCCTTGATAACAATTTTCCCGACAACCCTGGCAGGCCTTTGGACTTGGCAATGCTACTTGGGTATATCCCAGAGCAGCTGCCCAAAAGAGCACTTCAGGGCTTAGGTATTTATAGGTGGGCATTTGAACCGCTCCCTGAACATCACCATGCCGATGATGGTCACAGAACAGATACAGGGTATCAGCACCCTTTTCCCTATCCCTTTTAACTTTCACTAATAACTTGTCCAAACCCTGAATACCAATCAAGTCACCGGGACAAGCATTATAACAATCACCACAGTAATTACATCGCTCAGGATCAATTTGAATAGTGCCCCATTGTTTACTGATTGCCTGTGCTGAACAACTGTCCACACAAGCTTGACATTTAATATTATTATCCATGGCTGGAAAACAGGGATTATTAATCACACCCGGCACAAACCAGTTACGGTAATCTAACCTTGACCATAGATTTGCCATTAGTTTTCCCTCCCCGACCAGCAAATTCTTCTTAACCTGAACGTTATGATATAATTGGTAAAATCACCGAGGGAATAGCATACCCTCTTCTTTCTAATATTAAGGGCAATGATCAACCAATAAGGAGCAAGATATGATCCCCCTTTATGATACCATTCCCGGACGTTATCGGCCGGTTATGACTTTAACCTTGATTGCTATTAACGCAGTAGTTTTTTTACTGGAGATAACCTTACCCTCCACTATGCTAGACCAGGTATTTCAAGTTTATGGCTTTATTCCCGCTCGTTTAGCGAATCATACTTACTACTCTTCTTTGTTAACCGCCATGTTCCTTCATGGCGGATGGCTGCATATTATTGGCAATATGTGGGCATTATGGCTTTTTGGCAATAATGTAGAAGACCGTATGGGGCCCTTTCGTTTTCTGCTTTTTTATCTGATTACTGGCTTCTTAGCCAGCCTTACCCATTATTATATCAGCCCGCTCTCTACAGCACCGGTAATCGGAGCCTCGGGGGCTATTGCTGGGGTCATGGGTGCCTATTTCATTATGTACCCCCGAGCAAAAGTACTAACACTGATACCCATCTTCTTTTTCCCT
>JBLNAS010000258.1:0-5624 GCA_050259475.1 Methylocystaceae bacterium | reverse complement strand
TCGAGCAACCCCAAAAGGAAAAAGAAAAATAGCCCATAAAGGCCCCGACCATAAATACGTCGCCATGAGCAAAGTTGATTAGTTTAATAATGCCATAAACCATGGTATAGCCCAAAGCAATTAGAGCGTACACCATGCCTAACTGTAAGCCATTTACAATTTGTGCAATTAAGTTCTCCAAAGATTATTACCCCCAGTATTCCAGTAAAAAGGGAGGGGGGCATTTCCCCCTCCCTTGCCCGGATCAGCCTTAAGGATTGACAGAAGTTACGAATGAATAGGTTTTGTCAGCTTTGACTTGAAGAATCGTTGCTGCCTTAACCGGGTTACCATCTTGATCAAAGGTTATCTTGCCACTAACCGTTGGGAAGTCCTTGGTAGCAGCTAGAGCTTCTTTAATCTTAGTGGGATCGTTGCTGTTAGCAGTTTTAATAGCGTTGATTAAAAGGTTGGTTGCATCGTAAGCCAAAGTGGCCAGAGCATCAGGAACCTCACCATATTTTGCCTTGTAGTTGGCAACAAATTTTTGTACTTCAGGTCTAGGATCTTGAGCTGAATAATGGTTGGTGAAATAACCGCCAGCCATAGTGGCATAATCGAGATCCGAAGAATCCCAGCCATCACCACCGAGGAAGTTAGCCTTAATACCCTTGTCACGGGCTTGCTTACCAATTAAGGAAGCCTTCTGATAATAGTCAGGCAGATAAAGCACGTCGATATTAGCTTTAGCAATCTTGGTTAATACCGCTGAAAAATCAACATCAGCTTGAGCATAAGCTTCATAAGCTACTACTTGGCCGCCACCGGCTTCGAAGTTAAGCTTGAACTGTTCGGCTAGACCCTTGGTGTAATCATTTCCTTGGTCAAACATAACAGCAGCTTTTTTAGCTTTCAGATTATCAAGCGCAAACTTGGCTCCAACCTTACCCTGGAACGGGTCAATGAAACAAGCGCGGAAAACGTATTCTTTGCGTTTGCCATTGTCGACCGTAACCTTAGGATTGGTAGCAGTACCAGAAATTTGTACTACCTTAGCAGCGTTATAAACTTCGGATGCTGGAATAGTTGCTTTAGATCCGCAGGAACCAATAACCGCAGCTACCTTTTCTTGGTTAGCAAGCTTGGTAGCAACATTAACTGATTCAGTAGGGTCATTTTTGTCATCTTCGATCTTATACTCGATCTTAAAATCACCAGCTTTATAATTGGCTTCTTCTAAAGCCAAGATAAATGCATTTTTAGTTGACTTACCAAAGGTAGCAATGTCGCCAGTCATCGGTGCTTGTACGCCAATCTTAACTACCTTTTCAGTGCTGACTGCAGGTGAATCAGTACTCTTTTTGGCACAACCGCCAATTACTAGGGAAAAACTAAGCATCGCGATGAGTAAAAATACTAGATAATTCTTTCTAATTTTCATGTTTACCCTCCAGATAATTTAAATTTATGATCCCCGTTGTGAGCAGATAATTAGACGGTAAAGCAATTCAGGGTCTGCTTCTTCCTGCCAGCGTTTTCTACCATGCTTCCAGACCCTTCGTTCATCACCTCCCGTACTCTAGTTGTCTGCCTGCAACCGGAACCCGTTCTTCCATACTTCACGAACCGAGACAAACATTAGAAATGTTTATTCGTCAAATTTTTGCTGTTTCCTGCTATTTACTTATCAGGATCACAAGGTTATTTGCTACATCGTGGATGATTGGTATTAATCGGGTCCGATGTTGAGATTTATTACATATTAGCATATCAGGATATTGGAGAGTTAATTGTATCCATGTATACAATTAAAAATAGACGGGATTATACCGTCTATTCTGCCTACTTATATTACAAATATCACTTAATTAAAGGCTTTTATAACTTGGGTACATTGATGCGACTGACCATGAAGAATGCTAACAAAGCCATAATCAACATCATAACCAATACCGATAATCCTGGAACACTAAGGTATAGAAGTGCCACGATAAAACCAGCAAAGGTAATTGGCATGCCGACGAAATATTCGTGAATATTGAGGACATTAAAACGAGCTAATCGGTAAGCACCACAAAGGATATAGGCTACCCCAATAACCATTCCTAAATGTACTAAATTGGTATTACCATTAATGGAGCCTACGCTATCAGCAATAAAAAGCAAGGCGGGGGCTGCTCCAAATGATACTAAATCACATAACGAATCTAATTCTTTGCCAAAATCACCAGCAGCGTTTAAACGCCGGGCTACCTTGCCATCCATACTATCCATTACTACTGCTAGTAAGATCATTATTGCTGCTTGATGGAATTGATTATTAAAAGTACAAATAAGCGAAATAGCTCCAAATACTAAATTCATTAGAGTTATCGCATTCGGTAGAAAACTCACCGATCAAAACCTCCCTATTTCTGTCTCTCCGCCCCGCACCTTATCGCCTTGGTTAACAGTTAACTTGACATCGGGCGGTAGATACAATTGCACACAAGAGCCAAATTGAATTAAGCCAAATAAATCCCCGGTAGTATATTGTCTTCCAGGGTGAGCATAACATACTAGTCTTCTAGCAACCGCTCCCGTAATTTGTGTAATCAGCACTTTTCCCCACTTGGTATTAACCAGAGTATAACACGCCACATTCTTTTCTGGTGCCTCCGGGCGATAAGCTGGAATATAATCTCCCGCTTGATGCTCTACTCTTTCCACCAGCCCACTAATAGGTATGCGATTAACATGGACATTAAAAAGGCTCATAAAGATAGTAATCCTAATAGCTGTAGCTTTTAAATATCTTGCTTCAAATACTTCTTCCACCATCATTACTCGACCATCAGCCGGAGCAACCACTAACCCTTCACTTATTACAATATGTCTTTTAGGGTTGCGGAAGAATAATACTACCAACACAGTAATGGTTATTGGAACCCCAAACCAGGCTCCCAGGTAGTAATAGGTAATTACTGAAGCTAGTAAACCAATAATAATAAACACTATAGCTTCACGAGCAATAAAATGTCTATTGGTTGTCTCTTTTTTCTGTTTGGCTACCAATAGAGCTATCCCCCTTAAACATTCCATTTTTTTGGTATTAAAAATAAAAAGGGTACCTGTTAGTCTGTTACCTACAGGTACCCTTGCCCTACTAAACTTGGTGGAGACGATGGGATTCGAACCCACGACCCCCTCGTTGCGAACGAGGTGCTCTCCCAGCTGAGCCACGCCCCCACAGCGAAATCTATTATAGCACAGGCACTAACTGCAGACCAAATATTTTACTTTATAATTAGTACAATGGTGCCCAACACAACTTCGGTATTTCCTTGCGTATTCTCATCCTTTCCCGACCTTCTTCAAATAAGTTTTCTTCTAGTGCGTTTTTAAGATCAAGCTGAGGCACTAACACTGGTGCCAAATCCTGATCCAAGGCAACAAAAACAAAAAATGCGGTCATACAACAATGCTTCTCACCTTGCATTAGATCCTCAGCATAAATGCTTACTGCTACTTCCATTGATGAACGGCCTACATAGGTTAAATTAGCATGGCACGAAACTAAATTGCCCATAAACACCGGTTCGTGAAAACTTACATTATCAATACCCGCGGTGACCACGATGGCACGACAGTGTTTAGTGGCGCATACTCCAGCGGCATTATCCATCATTTTTAGTAACTCACCACCATGAGCGGTACCAGCTGGGTTCGTCATCCCAGGTAGTATTAACTGCGATAATATAGTTGCTGATTCACTAATAGCTTTATTCACCAGTGGTTCAGTCATCTAACAGAAACCCTCTTTTCTCATATCCCTACTTATTTGCCCTTGATTTCGACTGAACCTATCATTTTTCCTGCCTGTCGAACATTCCTAAGTGAAATATCCCAGATGGTTTAATATATTAACTAAAATGTTATAATACCAGGATTTTTAGTATTATGGGCATTAAAAAAACTCCGATATGGTTAATACCGGAGTTTAATAAACTTTGACCCTATTTAAGGTAACCACTCGTCAAAAGCACCTGCCTAACCTGCTCTCTTTCATCATTACTGCAAGGTGCCAATGGTAGCCTAACCTTACCAGTGTCCAGACCTAATAACTGCAAGGCAGCTTTTAACGGAACGGGATTACTAGTAATAAATAGCACTTTAAATAATGCCAATAGTTGTAAATGAATTCGAAGGGCAGCATCATTTTGGCCTTGGTTAAAATAATTAAGCATCTGCAGGATTTCTGTGCCGCAAATATGTGAAGCTACACTTACAACACCCCGGGCTCCTAATGCCATCATCGGTAAAGTCAAAACATCATCACCGCTATAAATAGCAAACTCCGCGGGCAATATTTTACGCAGCTGTGCCATTTGTTCAAGATTACCGGCAGCCTCTTTTAATGCAATAATGTTTGACTTCTGAGCTAACCGCGCTACGGTTTCTGGTAGCATATTAATTCCAGTACGCCCGGGAATATTATATAACATAACTGGCAAAGACGTAGAATCAGCCATGGCCAAGAAATGCTGATAAATTCCTTCCTGGGATGGCTTATTGTAATAGGGCACCACCGCTAGAATACCATCGGCTCCTACCTTTTCAGCTTCTTTAGTCAATTCTACTGAGTGATGGGTATTGTTAAAACTGGTACCAGCCCATATCTGGGCCTGGGACCCCACCGTTTGGCGCACAGTTTTAAACATGGTTATTTTTTCTTGGTCACTTAACGTGGGTGCTTCTCCAGTGGTACCGGCCACTACTATTCCAGCACTACCATGTTCAACCAAGTGAGCAGCCAATGCTTCGGCGCGAGCATAATCTACTCTGCCCTCTGAATCAAATGGAGTTATCATCGCGGTTAATAATAAAGGGATTTCCATCTTTTTACTGTCCTCCTATGTCTTATTCCAGACCCAGACTAAATCTAGCATGCAAAGCAGTGACTGCCTTTTCCATCTCAGGTGCTGGTACTAGACACCATATATTGGTATAAGAATCTCCGGTTTGCAATATCGGGATTTGATTGGCTACCAAGGCTTCCACCACTCGAGACATAACCCCAGGTATTCCTGTCATAGCTGCTCCCACTACTGCAACTTTGGCACATTCCGAAGTTACTTGAGCTTTTATACCCATAGTATCAAGAATTTCTCTCGCTCTCTCCGCGTCATCTCGGGATACCGTATAGCTAATCAACTCAGGGCTAACATTGATAAAATCAACACTAATATTAGCTAAAGCCATAGCTTTAAAGACTTTAAGCTGTATTTGCGCATTATTTTCATCTAAGGCCAACATGATTTTTATCTGACTTATATGAGGGGTCTGGGTGATACCGGTTATGACATGATCTCTTTCAATATCGACTCCCATATCCTGCATTCCATTACCGCTGCAGACTAAAGTCCCTGTCGAATCAGAAAAGGTTGAGCGAACTCGGAGCGGAACATTTCTTTGCATCGCTATTTCTACGGCCCGAGGATGTATCACCTTAGCCCCTTCGCGTGCTAGCTGACATAACTCATTATAAGTAACCATAGTTAATAGTCTGGCATCTTTAACAATTCGTGGGTCGGCAGTCATTATACCATCCACATCAGTGAAAATATCTATCACTTCGTCGTTTAAGTCTACAACAATAGCCGCAG
>JBLNAS010000257.1:0-2833 GCA_050259475.1 Methylocystaceae bacterium | reverse complement strand
TTTGGCTGGATATGGTAGCTCAGGGGCGGCCGCCAGGGGTAGATATAGGTGCCCAAAATTTATGTTCGCAAACCAAAGGGGCCTTTACGGGTGAAATCTCAGCTGCGATGTTGCTGGATGTAGGTTGCCGTTATGTTATAATTGGCCACTCTGAGCGGCGGCAGTTAATGGGCGAGAACGACCAGGTGGTACACGAGAAGACCAAGCAGGCATTGCTTAGTGGTCTACTGCCTTTAATCTGTGTCGGTGAGAGCGAAAGGCAAAGACAAAGTGGACAAGCTAAGGAAACGGTGTTAGCTCAGCTGCAAGGCGCTTTGGCCGGAATGGACTTTAAGCCAGGTCAGTTAGTTATTGCGTACGAACCGGTGTGGGCTATCGGCACTGGTAATACCGCTTCTACCGCCGATGCTCAGGAGATGGCAGCTTTTATTCGTTATTGTCTGCGGGATATGATGGGGGATGAGCTAGCGAGCCAAACCCAGATATTATATGGTGGCAGTGTTACTCCGGATAATGCAGCGGACCTACTTAGTGAGCCTGATGTTGATGGTGCCCTGGTGGGTGGCGCCAGCTTAGACCCAGTAAAATTCTGCGCGATAGTTGCCAGCGGAAGGAGCCAATAATTCGTGAAACAGCCGGTTGTGTTGATGATATTGGATGGCTGGGGAGTTAGGAAGGAAAAGGCTGGGAACGCCATCTTGGCAGCTAACCCGATCAATTTTAGGCGGTTAGTCGCCGAGTATCCCTACACTGAGCTTCATGCCTCGGGCTTACAGGTCGGCCTGCCGGATGGACAAATGGGAAATTCGGAGGTCGGGCATTTGAACTTAGGGGCCGGCCGAGTGGTGTATCAGGAGATGACCCGGATTTCTAAGGCTATTGCCGAGGGCGATTTTTTCCGAAATTCGGCTTTTACCGAAGCTATTGATCATGCGGTAAATGCAGGTAAGAGGATTCATCTCATTGGATTGCTGTCTGATGGCGGGGTACACAGTTTGCTGGAACATCTTTTCGCTTTGGTAAAGCTGAGTCGTGACCGTGGAGGGAAGCAGGTTTTTATCCACGCTTTTACCGATGGGCGGGATGTGCCTCCTAGTAGTGCCGCTGATTATGTACATATGGTAGAAAAGCAGTTGCGGGAAATCGGCCTTGGTAAGATAGCTACTATAAGCGGCCGTTATTGGGGGATGGATCGTGACCGACACTGGGAGCGAGTCGAGCGCTCCTATCGAGCGATGGTAGAAGGCAAAGGACTTCGGGCACCAAATGCGATGGCTGCGGTTCAAGCTTCCTATGAGGTAAGAGTAACCGATGAATTCATTGAACCAACGGTTATTATTGATGAAACGGGACAGCCGATTGGCGATATTCAAGATGGTGATACTGTAATTTGTTTCAACTACCGAGCGGATCGCACCCGGCAGCTTACACGGACGCTGGTGGATCATGAGTTTGAGCACTTTGGCCGCCAGATTTGGCCGCAAGTAAACTATGTATGTCTTACCCAGTATGATGCTACCATTGATGCCCCGGTAGCCTTTTTACCACAGTGCTTAGATAATACTTTGGGTGAGTTTCTAGCAGCCCAGAGGTTAAACCAGCTTAGAATTGCCGAAACGGAAAAGTATGCTCATGTCACCTTTTTCTTTAATGGTGGCGTCGAGGAACCGAATGCTGGAGAAGACCGGATTCTCATACCTTCCCCAGCCGTCGCTACCTATAACTTGCAACCGGAAATGAGTGCGAATGAGGTAACTTCACGGTTGCTAAATGAGCTGGAAAAGGATTACTATGATGTCGTGATTTTGAATTATGCTAACCCAGACATGGTTGGGCATACTGGGTTGATGGGAGCTGCCATCAAAGCAGTTCAGGCCGTTGATAGCTGTCTGCAGCAGGTGGTGGAGGCGGTTCTTAAAAAGAAAGGCACCGTACTCATTACAGCTGACCACGGTAATGCTGAGGTTATGGGTGACAGTGATGAACCACATACCGCTCATACTTTAGATTTAGTACCCTTTATTCTGGTGGATGAGCGATTTAAAGCTCGAAAGTTGCAGCCGGGTGGTTCTCTGCAGGATGTGGCACCCACTCTGCTGGAAGTTATGGGAATTGTGCCTCCTGCCGACATGACCGGGCATAGCTTGTTGATTTAGTCTGCTAGCAGGTGGATAGCTCCTATTAGGTATGCCGGCGAGTGAGTAGCTGGCAATGATGTACCACTGATGCGTCTAACCACCGAGTGCCGATAGAGCACAGTGTTTGGTGATTTAATGCTGATGTGACCACCCCTTGTAGGTATGAAGATACGGGGTTTGTGAACTAGCAGAATTAAAAGGGGGATTATATATGAGTATTATTACCGATGTATTTGCCCGGGAGATCTTGGATTCGCGCGGTAATCCCACCGTCGAGGTCGAGGTCTATCTTGATGATGGTATCATGGGACGGGCAGCAGTTCCTTCCGGAGCCTCCACCGGTACTAATGAAGCGGTGGAAATGCGTGACGGTGATAAGGAGCGTTATCTCGGCAAAGGCGTTCTCAATGCGGTAGACAATGTCAATACGATTATTGCACCTGAATTGCTGGGTGAACTGGTTTATAACCAGGTGGGTATCGATAATCTAATGATTGATATCGATGGTACCCCCAATAAAAGTAAGCTAGGTGCCAACGCCATTTTAGGTGTATCGCTGGCGGTTGCCAAGGCTGCTGCTCAGGCGGCGGGGCTACCGCTTTATCAGTATATTGGTGGTGTCAATGCCAAAGAACTACCGATACCGATGATGAACATTATGAATGGTGGTCGTCATGCTGATAATAATGTGGATT
>JBLNAS010000256.1:0-3180 GCA_050259475.1 Methylocystaceae bacterium | reverse complement strand
TTCCGATTTTAGACTTCAGTGGATCGATCTATGGAACGATTATATCCACACCGTACCGCAAATGTTTTACAGCACAGTAAAACACAATGGTACCCAACCTGCCCATGTCTATTGGAAGCATGATCACTGGGAAACCATCAGTTACACAACATTCGCAACCATTGCAGAAGAAATTGCGGCTGGATTGATTAGCCTAGGAATAAAAAAAGGTGATAATTTGGTGATTATGTCTCCTAACTGTCCTGAGTGGGGCTGGTCAGATATGGGCATAGAATTGGCTGGAGGCTGCACAACAACCATTTTTCCAAGCCTGGGAAAGGACGATGTGAAATTCATCGTAAACCATTCCCAAGTAAACTACTTGTTTGCCGGCAATGAAGCTTTGGTTAAATTGGTCGAGTCTTTGCAGTCGGAACTACCTTCGCTAAAAGGGATTATATGCTTGCAGGGTGGGGCTAACGGGAATGGTTGCTTGACCCTTGATGATTTGAGAACGGCTGGAAGAGAATTCTTAGCTGCTAATCCTACCGTAGTTAAAGAACGGTGTAACAGCGTCACTGCTGAAGATGCGGCAACTACTGTGTATACCTCTGGAACCACTGGAAAACTTAAAGCCGCAAGGTTAAGCCACCAAGAAGTGACTGACGGCTTATGGCGGTGCTTAAGAAATCAGATGCTCGGTAACATCGGTGTGTTGACTGAGGATGTTTATCTGTCGGTTATGCCAATGGCTCATATAATGGAAAGAACTTATGGGATGTTCTGCATTATGGCAGTAGGCGCATGTTTGGCTTGGGGTCGAGGACCCGCTTTTGTAATTCAAGACATGCAGGAAATAAAACCCACATTTATGGTTATGGTACCAAGAATGATGGATCGCATCTTAAAGGGCCTACGCCAGGTATTTGGTGCTACTCCTGAAGGAGCTGCGGCTTGGGATTGGGCGATGGATGTTGCGTCACGTGCAGTTGATGCGCGAATTGGAGAAGACGGCACCTTCGATATGAGCATAGCTCATTTGGATGTACTGACCGGAGATCTCAGAGAAGAGTATTTGAAGGCCAAAGCCGCCGTCTTTGATAAAGTACATGCCGTGATGGGTGGACGCTTACGCTGCTTTGCTTCCGGTGGAGCCGCACTGTTGCCGGAATTACACAAACCATTTCTGGGCATAGGCTTTTTCGTAGCCAACGGTTATGGCCTCACTGAAACCCTGTGCGGGGTCGGAGTTGGTCGGGGAACCGCAGTAAAGGTAAGCTGGAATGCTCCGGTAGCACCTGGTATCGAATGGCGACAAGATGTTGATGGCGAATTATTACTCAAAGGCATGGGTATCATCAAGGAATACTATAATGATCCAGAATCTAACCAGAGCTGCTTTACCGAAGATGGCTTTTTTAGAACTGGAGACATAGTTGAATTTGACGAATCAGGCATTTTCCATGTAGTCGACAGAAAGAAAGCCATCATAGTTATGGATACTGGTAAAAATGTAGCTCCTGCCAAAGCAGAAGCCCTACTGATGCGCAACATCCTTATCGATCAGGTTCTAATAATTGGGGATGGGAAGAAATACATCACTGCCTTAATCTGTCCCAACTGGGATGAGATAATTAAGCTATGTGATGCCAAGGGTATTCCTTATGATAAAGAAAAACTTCACTACGAACCGGTAAATGGGATGAATACCTGTGTGGAAGTTGACCCGGCACTCGCCAAAGCTGACTTTGTATATGAACTGGTTGCTGCAACTGTTAATAAAGCCAATGAAGAGCTAGCAGACTTCGAGCAGATAAAGAAATTCAAGATTCCTTCGAGAAAATTCTTACAGCGATTTGATGAGTTAACACCTACCTCTAAAGCAAAACAGCGAGTTATTATATCAAACTTTGCAGTTGATATTGAGGAGCTTTACAACTAGATTAGTCTTTTCTATAAATTAATAAGTTTAGGTTAATTACACCGCTTTCAGCTTAAAGGCTGGGAGTGGTGTAATTTTAGATTAGCTTTATCTTGTCCTCAATGAATTGGGTCAGTTCCTTATTAAATTTGTCGCGCTGGTCATAGAACAAAGCGTGACCGCTGTACTCAAAGGGTATCAGTCTGGAATTTTTAATGCCCTTTTTTTGGACTTCAGCTAAAGGGAAGAGACAGACTTTATCATGGATGCCATGAAGAATCAGAGTTGGAACGCGTATTTTCCCAAGATCATCAAATAATCTTTCATCCTCTAACCAGGTTTTTGCAATAGCTGCTGTAGCCCAGCCTGCTGCCTCTAGCCCTAATTGAAAGATCCAATCAGAGAATGGCTCAGTTATATACTGGAAGAAGAAAATATCTCCAAAACCCCTCAGCATTTTAGGTCGGTCAGTATAAGTTCCTTGAATGATTTCATCTACCGCCTCTTTCGGTAAACCATAGGGGAAATATGAGCGCTTGATAAGACTGGGAGCAGCAGCGGCAAAGAGCGCAAGTTTCGATACACCATAGCCATTGTGTCTAGCCATGTATCTAATAGCTATTGCTCCACCCGTTGAATGTCCCCCCAGAGTGAAACCTTGCAATTTTAGTGCATCAACTACACATCGAACATCGTCGGCCAATCTATCGTAATCGTAGCCTCCCCAAGGCTTATCTGATTTACCGAATCCTCTGGTATCCATTCCGATACATCTATATCCCATTTTGGGTAGCTGATCAAACTGATATTCAAATAACTTATGGCTTCCAGGCCAACCGTGTAAAAACAAGATTGCCTTTTTACCCTCTGGGTTAAGATCCTCTACATATATTTTGACATTGGGTTCTACTTCAATATAGTACCCCACAGCCTAACACCTCCTTGATAATAGTGCTTCATTAATAGGTTATTAGGCTTGGGTATAAATATGAGTACTTCGAAAATCATAATACCAATCCACATGAAAATCAGGTCTTTATTTGATCGTTAATAGCGCAGAATCATTAGGTGCAAAAACCCGTTTAACCCTAGAAATGGATAATGAGATTGAATTATATAAATTGTGTTATGGTTAGACTAATAGGCAAATGTTTCATAATTCAAATAATTATAGGGCGAAGAAAACTACTATCTTGGAGGAATAAATTTGCTATATAGAAGATTTGGAAAAACCAATGAAATAGTATCAATTCTTGGATTTGGCTGTATGAGGCTTCCGA
>JBLNAS010000255.1:0-3397 GCA_050259475.1 Methylocystaceae bacterium | reverse complement strand
AGGTGCCAGAAGGACGCCGCGTATTTCCAGCGATGAGTGTCATGGAGAACCTGGAGATGGGAGCATATCTGCGCCGAGATAAAAGTGGTATTAGTCAGGATTTAGATACCGTATTTGATCGTTTTCCTCGGTTGTTAGAGCGAAAAAAGCAGCTAGCCGGTACCTTGTCCGGTGGTGAGCAGCAGATGTTGGCTATTGGACGGGCCTTGATGTCGCGACCACAGTTATTATTGCTTGATGAGCCATCCATGGGACTTGCTCCCCTGCTGGTTAAAGAAATATTTTCTATAATAAAGGACATTAATGAACGGGGTACTACAATATTGTTAGTCGAACAGAATGCTAACATGGCGTTGTCGATAGCTGGCCAAGCATATGTTCTAGAAACCGGACAAATAGTGCTTTCCGGTTCAGCTAGTGAACTGGCGCGTAGCCCGCAAGTGAAAAAAGCTTATCTCGGTGGCGAGTAAAAAGAGTGCTCGGGTGAATTCCCTGTGATAAACAATCTCATAACTGTGGTCGGAGCAGCCATAGCAAGGAGGCGATATCGATGAAGGTAAAAGATCGGATGAGTGCCAATCCCTTTACCGTGAACCCTGACACCAATGTAGCAGAGGCCTTCAAAATGATGAAGGATAAGAACATCCGTCGGTTACCAGTGGTAGAAAAGAACAAGCTGATTAGTATTGTGACCCTGAGCGACCTTAACCAGGCAGCTCCCTCGTCAGCTACCACCCTATCCATTTATGAACTGAATTATCTTTTAGCTAAGACCAAAATCAAAGACATTCTGGGCAAGACCCAGCTGATTGCGGTCAATCAAAACGCCTACATTGAGGTCGCGGCCAAGATGTTACGCGAGAACAAGATCGGTGGTATGCCGGTAGTTGATGATGATGGTAAGCTGGTAGGTATCATAACTGAAACCGACATATTTGATTCATTCCTCGAAATACTGGGAGTTAACCGTCAGGGAACCCGCATCAATCTCCTGATGAAGGATCGCCCCGGTATCCTTAAAATGGTGGCCGAGGTGGTTTATAATCATGGGGTCAATATCGAAAATATCGTTTCCCTCGGTCGTGATGAAGATGGCCGGGTAGAACTGGTGCTTCGGTTTAACTCCGTCGATTATCAGCCTATTGTTGAGGATCTAAAGAAGGCTGGGTTTGAAATCGAGGGTGTAGTGGTCAAGCAATAACCTAGAGTTTTGGGATAATGGCTACGGGTTTTCCCGGAGCCATTATTTTTTTGGATTTTGCTGGTTAATAATGATTACTAAATGTGCGAGCGGGGCATAATGAGGGATGAGGAACTAGCTTCCTCATTCTCCTCTCCCCAATACCCCGGGGTTTATACCCCGGGGTTTTTATGTGTGTTCGGCAGTGCTTTACGCTACTAGTGCCGTGTGCTATAATTTATGTCCGAGCCAATAAACTTGGGGGCGGATCGGTCCTGGTGGGCCGCCTGGACTTCAAATCCAGTCGTGCGGCGGCGATCCCGTCGTTGGTGTGTTCGATTCGCACACGCTCCCGCCATTTATATGATTCTTGATTTGATGGTTGGACGGATTTATACATGGTCATAAAAGGGTTTCGCTATCGACAAGTGAGTTTATTTTTTTATGCTATAGCGAGACTCAAGAATAACACTTTGGCCTCAGAACTAATAATGTGGTTAATGATGATTTTTGGGTACTTTGAGGTTCTTATCCGTGATGCCTGGATGAACACGGAAAAGAGCTTTTTTGTTTGCTTGGTTATACTTTAAAAAAACTGAAAGTTATTTAGTTAGATGGCTGGTTTTAGAAAGGACAATTGACCGTGGCAACATTATATGAAGATATTAGAGCCCAGGTAGCAAAGCGGAGGACATTTGCCATTATCTCACATCCTGATGCGGGTAAGACTACCTTGACAGAAAAGCTATTGCTATTTGGCGGTGCCATTCGTATGGCAGGTGAGGTCAAGGGCCGTAAGGCCACCAGGTTTGCCACCTCAGACTGGATGCAGATCGAAAAAGAACGTGGCATTTCAGTTACTTCTAGTGCCATGCAGTTTGATTATAACGGGCAGCATATTAATATACTGGATACCCCAGGCCATCAGGACTTTAGTGAAGATACTTATCGCACACTGGTCGCTGCTGATAGTGCGGTGATGCTCATTGATGCGGCCAAAGGTGTAGAGACCCAAACTATCAAGCTATTTAATGTATGCAGTCGGCGCGGGATTCCCATCTTTACCTTTATTAATAAGATGGATCGCTATGGTAAAGATCCGCTCGAACTTTTGGAAGAAATTGAACGGGTGCTGGGCATGCGTTCCTGCCCGATAAATTGGCCAATTGGTATGGGGGATGAATTCTGTGGTATCTATGATCGGACTAATAATCGTATCGAAATGTATCGCAAAGATGGTAAACGGGAGTTTGTGCAGCTGGATAAGCGGGGCGTAGAAGACCCCGTAGTATTAGAGATCATTGGGACGGTGTTATATCAGAAATTGTGTGATGATATCGCGCTACTTGATATGGCAGGTGACCCATTTGACGAAGTTAAAATCAGTCAGGGCAAGCTTACCCCAGTCTTTTTCGGTAGTGCCATCAACACTTTTGGTGTACAGGCCTTTTTAGATGAATTTCTGCGGTTAGCGCCTCACCCCCATGCGCATATGAGCAATCTAGGTCCGGTGGATACTTGTGAGACCGCGTTTTCTGGCTTTGTCTTCAAAATTCAGGCTAACATGAACCCAGCCCATCGGGATCGGATTGCCTTTTTACGGGTTTGTTCCGGTAAATTCGAGCGTGGGATGGCAGTAAATCATGTGCGTACCGGGAAGAAGATTAAACTAGCGCAGCCCCAACAGTTCCTGGCGCAAGATCGGGAAATTGTGGAGCTGGCATATCCTGGTGATATTATTGGGCTGCACGATACGGGCGCGTTCCGCATTGGTGATACTTTATGTGCCGAGGGCAGCTTTGAGTTTGCCCCGCTTCCCCAGTTCCCCCCCGAGTATTTTGCCCGAGTAACCAATCTGAGCGCTATGAAGTATAAGCAATTTCAAAAGGGTGTTAATCAACTGGTAGAAGAAGGCACGGTTCAGGCCTTTAAAACTACCGACCGGACCGAAGACCTTATTCTGGGTGTTGTCGGTGAACTACAGTTTGAGGTATTCAGCTACCGGCTTAAAGGGGAATATGGAGCGGATATTAGGCTGCAGCGCCTCCCGTATCAACTGGCACGGTGGATAGATGGGCCAACCAGGATTGAGCCCCGCCGGGTTAACGGCCTTAGTACTTTGTGTGTCACTGATCGCGATGACCGGCTGGTAGCCTTGTGCGAAAATGAACGGGTTCTCAACTGGCTGCAAGGGCAGAACCCAGGTTTTACTTTTCG
>JBLNAS010000254.1:0-3966 GCA_050259475.1 Methylocystaceae bacterium | reverse complement strand
CGCTAGTCGACAGCTGGCATAGGAGACCGTGCTAGCAAACCCGAATTCATTAGGTAACCCCAAGGCTGCCTTACTAACAATTGGAAGCAGTTACCTAAGGTAACTTTACCGAGACAGCCTTAAGATAAAATTACTGCCTGGTAAAGGAGGTATAGCCCAGAAGAGACGTAACGTTCTTTCGTACCGTTACCCATCTGAAAAACTTAGCTGTAAATTATGGAGGGAGGACTTTATTCATGAAAAGCAAGACTCTGAAAGTTGTGGCATTAGTTCTTGTTATGTTATTTGCAGTCGCGATTGTAGGTTGCGGCGGTAAGAAAGACCCAGCCCCCACCACTGGTGGCGAGGTTAAAAAGGATCCGATCACTATCCGTATCGGTACTACCGTATCTCCTGAGCATTCTTACTCGGTAGTTGCTCAAGACTTTAAAAAAGAAGTCGAAGCGGCATCCAAAGGTTCCATCAAAGTTGAATACCTCGGTGGCGGCGTCCTCGGTGGCGAACGTCAGATGGTAGAAGCAGTTCAACGTGGCGACCTGGAAATGACCTGGACCTCTGACATCGGCGCTGCCGCTGTCTATCCCGAACTGGGCTTTGTAAATCTACCTTACCTGTTCCCGACCTATGCTGATGTCGACAGAGACTATCGCAATGGCTGGATCGGCGAATATGTAACCAAGACCTTAGATGCCAAGGGTATCAAAAACCTGGGCATCGGCGAAAATGACTATCGCGGTCTGACTAACTCCAAGCGTCCTATCCTCAAGGGTTCTGACCTGAAGGGTCTAAAAATGCGTGTTCCTGAAGTTCCGATGTATGTCGACTTCTACAAATCCTTAGGCGTGCTGCCTACTCCGATGGCAATCACCGAAGTTCCGACTGCTCTACAGCAGAAGACTGTTGACGGCCAGGACAATGGCGCTATCATGTCTTGGGACTATGGCATGTATGAATTCCAAAAATACGGCACCAAAGCTAACCAGATCTATAGTGCTACCTACTGGCTCATGGGCACCAAGACTTGGGACAAGCTAGATGCTGACCAACAGAAGATCGTAGCCGATGCTTCCAAGAAGGCAGCTGACGCTCAGGTTGCACTGCAACGTACAAACTCTGCCAAACAGTGGAAACAGATGGCTGAAAAAGGCATGCAGGTTGATGAAATTACTCCCCAGCTAGCAGCTGACTTCAAAGCCGTTGCTGCCCGTATGTATGCAGATCCTGTTTACGAAAAAGCTTATACCAAAGAAGTTATGGATCGGATCAACGCCGAGCATAAATAAGGTAATTTAATAGCTAATCTGTTCGTAACACCGGTGAGGGTGCACGGGGCGCGTGTTGCCCCGGGCTCCCTCACCCTTTTTTTAGCACAGAAATGAGGTGTATGGATGAAAGCCGTAGAGCGTTTTGAGAAAGCTCTGACCAATATTGAGTATTGGGTGGCAGTACCGATCTTCTCGGTCATGCTGGCGATTATGGTGCTGCAGGTAGTGTTCCGTTATTTCCTGCATATGCCTTTGTCCTGGTCAGAGGAATTGGCCCGCTACCTGTTTGTAGCCTCCACCTTCATGGGCGCAGCGATTGCCACCAGGGAGCGTGAGCATGTTGAGATTAACTTTACCGAATTAATGATAACCTCCTGGGTAAAAGGCCTGGCCCAGCAAATGAAGTTCGGCATTATAGCCAATGTATTCCGGGATGTTGTTACTATCGTGTTCCTGACTTTGGTCACTAATGAGACTTATAAGCTGGTAGTTGACCAGTTTAACATGGGGCAGGTATCAACTGCCATGCAGTTCCCGATCTGGATTGTTACCTCTACTATGTTTGTAGGACTAGCCCTTTGTATCGTCCACAGTGTCTTGCTGATAATACTCAATCTGGGTGGACGCGGTAAAATGGGCTATGAATTTGCGGAGGAGGCGAATAAATAATGGCACTCGTTGGTGAATTTATCGGACTATTTGTTCTGCTAGCCATTCTCCGCATACCCATTCCATTTAGTGCCGGTTTGTCGGCAATTATCTGTATGGCGGGAGCGGGGATACCTTTTTCTATCATCCCAGCTAAACTATTTGGCAACATTGATTCCTTTGCCTTCCTGGCCATCCCGGCGTTTATTTACTCCGGTGATGTCATGGCCCTGGGCGGCATTACCACCGCTTTAATCGGCTGGGTACGCAGTATTTGCGGCCGCTTAAAGGGTAGTGTAGCAGCAACTACAGTTATTACTTCGGCTCTGTTTGGTACGATCTCCGGTTCTTCGGTTGCGACCGTATCTGCCATCGGTGGTATGATGCTGCCGGAAATGGTTAAAGCCGGTTATGACAAGAAGTATGCGACCGCTTTAATCGCCGCTTCTGGTTTCTTAGGGATTTTGATCCCGCCCAGTATCCCCGGTGTGGTTTATGCACTGGCTGTCGGTGCTTCCGTCAGCGATGTCTGGCTCTCCACCGCGGTTCCTGGTGTATTATTGACTATCCTCTATATTGTTTATAACCGTATTTTCCATGCTCATATGGAAATTATGCCGGCGGGCGACTTCAATGCTAAAGAATATGTAACTGACATCGGTAAAAAGTCTCCCCGTGGTTTAGTTGCTCTATTAATGCCGGTTATCATCTTTGTCGGTGTTTATGGTGGCATCCTGACCCCGACTGAAGCTGGTGCGGTGGCAGTACTCTATGGCCTTGTTGCTGGCTGGATTATCTATCCCTTGCTCTTTAAAGATAGATCGGGCGAAGGTCTAATTAGGGTTACTAAAAAGAGCGCGGTTACCGCTGCGGCTATCATGCTCTTGATTGCTACGGCTGCAGTCCCCAGTGCTATGTTTACCTATGGTAACGTAGCTCAGGCAGTAACTGACTGGCTGTTTAGCATCACCAATAACCCGACCTACTTCTTATTGTTGGTTAATGGTGTGTTGTTAATAGTTGGTATGTTCATGGAAACCAACACCAGTATCTTGCTGTTAGCACCGATTCTGGTTCCTGCAGCTAAGGCTTATGGTATTGATCCCATTCACTTTGGTGCGGTAATGCTATTAAATCTGGAAATCGGCATGATTACTCCGCCATTTGCTTGTAACATCTTCGTGGCTTGTAAGATAGCTAATATGTCGATGGATAAGATACTAAAACCGATTTTTGGTTTTATCCTGGTATGTATTCCGGTTCTGTTGTTGACCACCTATATTCCTGCGATATCTATGGCTTTGGTCAACTTGAGTAAATAATGAAAATACAAATATAACCCGAGGGGAAAGGAAGGGTTCAAATGGACAACCGTTTTGGTCTGGATGGAAAAGTAGCTCTAGTAACTGGTGCTGCCGCTGGTCTGGGTAAGGCGATGGCGGAGGCATTAGCTGGGGCTGGTGCCAGTGTGGTAGTCGCGGATATTAATCTGGAGGCTGCGGAAGCCACCAGCCACATTATTGAAAAAATCGGGGTTAAAGTCCTGCCGGTAAAGGTCAATGTGGCCGATGCCGATAGCGTTAAGGCTATGGTCGACTGTACGATAGCTGAGCTGGGGACCCTGGATATCCTGGTTAATAATGCTGGTATCAACCGGCGAGGCCCAATTGTGGAACTGACGGAAGAAGATTGGGATGCGACTATCAATGTCAATTTGAAGGGAACCTTCCTTTGCTGTCGGGCGGCCGGGCCGATCTTGCTGGCCAAGAATTATGGCAAGGTCATCAATATTGCCTCTTTACTGGGCAGCGTGGCGCAGCCCAATCGCGGGCCTTATGCTTCCAGTAAGGGAGCAGTAGTGCAATTGACCAAGGTGTTAGCCTTAGAATGGGCCAAAAACCGTATAAATGTAAATGCCATCGGACCCGGATATTTTGCTACTGAATTAAACCGTAAGCTGATGGATGACCCGGCGGTCTACAATGATTTGACCAGCCGTATACCGATGGGATACTGGGCAGAGCCAGATCAACTGGCAGGCCCAGTGGTCTTC
>JBLNAS010000253.1:0-4778 GCA_050259475.1 Methylocystaceae bacterium | reverse complement strand
CACCCTTACTTCAGCCGCTGCCGATGCCAAAGGAGGGGTAAACTTGAATTGGTTTTACCTGGGCATTGCCGCTCTAGCTGGGGCAGCGATGGCGATCCAGGGAAGTCTGAATTCAGTTTTGACCAAGAATGTTGGCATTTGGCCGTCCATGCTCTGGGTACATGTTAGTGGCACCTTTTTGGTAGTAATATTATTGGTAATATCTAAGTCACACAGCTCACTATTATGGCAACAGCCTGCTCCCTGGCCAGCTTACCTGGGCGGTATTTTAAATGTGGTAATAATCTGGGGAGTAATTAAGAGCATACCAATAACCGGGGTGGGTAATGCCACCACAGCTATCGTACTATTACAATTAATTACTGCAGTATTAATCGATAACATGGGGTTACTCGGTTTAAAAAAGATAGGTTTTTGTTGGTGGAACTTACTTGGCGTTTTATTAATGGCAGCCGGTGCACGTCTAATGCTAATTAAAGCACCATGATTAGATAAAAGTAGCCAGCATGATAATGACCACACCGATAAGGCTACCCATCAACGCCAGGCATCGTGATCGATTACGAGCCTGAGGCCACAGATCACGTACGACTAGGGTAAGCATCACCCCAGAGGCAAAGCCAAGAAATAGGGGCAAACTAGCGGGGCATGCCCTTACCGTGATGGTACCGATTAGAGTACCAAGTGGGGTAATAAACCCTAACAATGCCACCTGCAGCAAAATCTTACTTCGTTTTATTCCTCCCATGAGTAATGGAGCAGCAATCGCCATACCTTCTGGTATATTATGAATCCCGATTGCCAGTGCAATCACCATAGCTGTTCGTTCTTTTAGTTCTCCTCCTAGGGCAATCGCCATACCTTCTGGCAAATCATGCAAAGCAATAGCTAGCATAATTAGATAACCTAAACTGCGCGCCGTTGATGTTTGCTCGGTTGCTTGCATAAACCGAGATATTAACCAGGTAATTATTACACCTAAGGCAACACCGGTCAATCCTCCGCGGCCCTCGTAAGCTACTAATGCCGATGGTAGCAAATCAAAAATGACTACGCTAATCATCACTCCCGAAGCTAAGCCCAGAAAGAAGGCAAGCTCTCGATGTTTCCAGTTTCTCTTCAGCATTAACGTGGCAGCTCCAGCGAAAGTGCAGGCTCCAGCGGCAAGACCAATCAATATCAGCATATTATTTACCCCATAGATTATCATCTGATTAAATCTATGGGCAAATCACCTGACCTATACGGTTCCTCTGATTTAGGGTAGATATTTTTCTAAGTCTTCGCTAGTCACAGCCCCAGGTAACTGTCTTACTACAAAACCCTTAGCATCAACAATAAAAGTCATCGGTATACCACGAACTCCATAACTGGCAAAAACCTCACCCTTTTTATCGTATAGTACGGGGAAGGTTAATTCTTTTTGTCGCATAATTGAGCTAATAGATACCGGGGGATCTCCGCTAATCGTTATAAGTTCAACTGTTTTATGATGTTTTCGGTAAAAACTCTCGATTTCAGGTAACTCCTGAACACAATAACTTCAAGTAGTCGACCAGAAATTAATTACCACTGGCTGCCCGCTTAGATCTTTTAATTCTACCTGCTGTTCACTACCGTAAACCGGCAAGGAAAAAGCAGGAGCTTGCTCGGTTTGGGATCTAGGTGGTTTAGTTGGATTGTTACACCCAAATACCACCAATAGTAAGCAAAATCCCATCAGTATTACTGAATAGTTCGTGTTTGGCCTCAATTTATCACCACCATGCTGATAGCATTTTTCGTTCATGCGAGTTAATAATACTGATGAACTTTTCCCCTTAACAGTTATCCTAAGTTTGAGTATCTCGGTTAGCAACTATTTATTGGACCAGTTCGCATCTCTTGGAATTTCTCCGATTGTGACTTCCTGCGGTTGCTCATTGAAATTATATTTATTCAGGTTGGTTGGCTCTACGGTTAATAAAAGCTGCTGGCCGGTAATAACTAGGTTTGTAGTATTGATCATATTTACAAAATTCTCATGTTGTTGGTTAGCTTGCGCAGCAATTTGATGAGATTCTTGCCTGAGTAGCTCTCGGGTTGCTTTAGCATCACTAACAACTATTCGCGCTTGGAGCCGAGCTTGTCTTAAGAGCTTAATTCTGATACTTTCTGTCCGAGGCCATAAGGTTTCAAGGTACTGAATACGTTCGTGTCTTTCATTTACTTGCTGTTGTAGTTGTACAACTAACTGTTCAAGTTGATTAATTTCGTTTCGCGAATCACTAAGTTTATCTTCCCATTGGTCGAGTCGCCGCTGGTATCCGGCCTGCAAGGCCGTGAAATAGACTCTTATTTGATTCTTATCATAACCAAACCAGCCACTCTTCAATGAACTTCCCCTCCCCCAATTTCGTCATTTAGATGGTTTAAGACCATTGATTGGCAATTCTCCTGTTCTGCAGAAGTTATCTCTAATGGTAGTGGTTCTGGGGTAGTCTCCATGGCCAATGAGCACTTTTGCATGAGCTGGCTATACAGCTTGCCAAATTCATTAATAAAAAGCGCTTGCTGTTGTTCAACTGCTTGCAGCATTAACCTCTGGTGGTTGATCTCATCCTGAGCAGCATAGATGATAGCATCGGCCTCTTGCCTGGCTTCACAGGTAATCTGATTCGCTTCAGCCTGGGCAGTTATGAGGGTTTCGGCTAAAAGAATTTCCTGCTGCTGGTATTGTTGCAATTGTCCCTGCAATATTTTAGTCTTTTCGGTTAGCGATTTCAGTTCATTTTCAATTAGTTCAATTTGTTGTTGGTAATGACAGGTTACTTCCTGCTGGCTTTCTGCCATCTTAAATAATTCCTGTCGCACTTGGGATGGTTTAAAGCCCCAAAAAACATGCTTGAATCCCAACTGTTTACTAATTGTCACCGTTGTCCGCCTCCCCGTTATGTAATTTCCTTTATTTTCTCTATTATGACAGATAATACCTTTGTTTTTCGGGCTTCTTGGGGACTCATAATTGTTAATAATCAGGTTGGTTGCTATAATTATTTTATAATAAATACTCCCAATAGAAAAAATACGGGGGATGAAAGGTTGACTTATTATGTGGGAAAAGGTGAAAGTGGAAGTTAATGAAAATGGTGTTGCCTTATTTACTCTAAATAGCCCCGAAAATATGAACTCCTTTACTATCCAGTTATGTCAGGATATCGTAGATGCTAGTCATTATGTGCGGGAAAACGACGCGGTCAAAGTAGTAGTAATAACCGGAGAAGGTTATGGTTTTTCTGGGGGTGGCGATGTAGGAACCCTGGCGGGTATGACCAGTCCGGCCAAAGCCAAGTGGACTTATGATGTATCCTTTAGCACCGTACAGTCCATTTATGAAATCGAAAAGCCAGTTATTGCAGCTATAAATGGTCCGGTAGCAGGTGCTGCAGTGGCCCTAATGATGGCCTGCGATATCATTATCGCCTCCGAGAAATCCAAATTTGGCTATAATTTTATTAATCTAGCTTTCTGCCCTGATAGTGGTGCCTCCTATTTCCTTACCCGTAAGCTCGGCTATCACAAAGCGCTGGATATTCTATGGAATGGCAAAGTGTTAACTCCAGATGAAGCCTATAATCTTGGTATAATAAATAAAGTGGTAGCTCCCGATCAGTTAATAAATGAAGCCATGACTACTGCTACCCGTTTGGCTGCTGGCCCCCTGATGACGATTGGTTTGGATAAGAAGCTGGTCCGGGAAGCCATGACCAATGATTTCTATCAGCAGGCTGAGTTAGAGGCAATGTATCAGGTGTTGACTTGGGCTTCTGATGATTTCAAGGAAGGTTGTCATGCCTTCGTCGAAAAACGAAAACCTCATTTTTCCGGTAAATAGCCTTAAAATAACCCGTGCCCTTCCCGGATCGGGAAGGGCATTTTATTATAACTATACAGTTTTAATGCTTTTGGAGGTAAATATGAACCAGCGTTGGCAAGGTCTTGTTTTTATTCTGTGCGCTGATTTACTTTGGGCTTTGTCGGCCATTGCTGCTAAGTTCCTCTTCAATAATCAAGTAAATGCCTTTGATCTCGCACAGTTAAGAATTAGTTTGGCTTTTAGCCTGCTATTTTTGTTTCTTTTAGTTTTTAATCGTCCTTTACTAAAGGTGCAACGAGCTGATATCGGCTATATGATTGTTTTTGGTATTTTCGGTATGACCGCTGTACAGTTTACCTATATGTATACTATCAGCCAGACTAATGTTGCCACGGCGGTATTCTTACAATACCTGGCGCCGATATTTATTCTTTTTTATGCTTTTATCTCCGGTCGTGAACGGGTTAATTTACTTAAAGTTTTAAGCATTGTCACCGCCATATCTGGAGGCTACCTCATGGTCAAGGGTGTTGGTGGACAAGGTTTGGCTATTACCAAAACTGGCCTGATGGTGGGTCTGACCTCTGCGGTATTTTTTGCCTTTTATACTATTTATGGCAAATACGGAATGCGTAGATATTCGCCCTGGACCTTACTTTGTTGGGGCATGGGGGCCGGTAGTGTTGCTTGGTGTTTTTATCGTTGGCCATGGGATACCTTCATGCACTATTCACCTAACGAATGGGGCTTTTTTATCTATTTAGCGGTTTTTGCTACCATAATCCCTTTTGGGCTTTTTTTTAAAGGATTACAGTTACTGACTCCCGTGGTCACCGGCGTTACCAGCACTATGGAGCCAGTTTTATCAGCGATGCTAGCCTTTTTCCTGCTTAGTGAAACCCTTACTACCTGGCAAATTACC
>JBLNAS010000252.1:0-4105 GCA_050259475.1 Methylocystaceae bacterium | reverse complement strand
ACTCAGATAGTTCTGCTGTCTTGTTATACGATAACGCGTGGAACATGGCATAGACAAACTTGCCCTGGTTTAGGATTACTTGTCCCCGAGTAGCTTTGACTGCTTTTCGTACCCGATCAGTTACTTGGGTTTCGTCATAAGCCTGGAACTCCGTATGGCTGTCTGAGGCCATCGCCTTATATTTGGGTACCCCATTTTCGTAATTAATCAGGGCTAAGGTCATGGTGCGGGCAACGATCGCTTGCGCCTTTATATCCTCATTGCCGGGGACGATACCCACCTCAGCCGCAATTACTCCTTCCAGATATTTCTCCAGGGGCATATACTGGATTTTTCCCAGTTTGTGGCGATATACTGAGATTTGAGGCTCTTCCTTATATTTGGCCACCTCAGGAGCTAACGGCACATTTTGCGATGGTTGCTGTGGGGTCTTAGGAACTGGTTTTTTAGCGGGACTACAGCCAGGTGACAATAGGCTCAAAAGCAGTAATAATAACATTAAACGTTGAGCTAATTTTTTACGCATGCCAACACCTCATTAAATTTGGTTTTTAATAGGTTATCCAGGCGATTGGCAGGCTATCCGCAGTAGTAACAGGTGTTGGTCGGGATTTTGATTGAATTCGCTTTGAAGGTGGAAATCATGGAAATTGTATTAATTGAACCAGAGATACCGCAAAATACGGGAAATATTGCCCGATCTTGTGCTTTAACCGGCACCAAACTTCATCTGGTGGGGCCGCTCGGTTATTCGTTAGATGATCGCTATCTAAAGCGTGCCGGACTCGATTACTGGCCGGAAGTAAATTTGCAGGTTTGGGAGAGCTTTCAAGAATGGGAGCAAGCTTTTACCGGTCGACGTCTATTATTAGCCACCACTAAAACCACCAGGTCATATAGTGAAGTAGCTTATCGGGGTGATGAGGTGCTGGTTTTTGGGTGTGAAACCCGTGGCCTGCCAAACGAGTTGCTATCCAAATATCCTGAGGGTTTAATTCGCATACCGATGCGCGATTTGGGTCGTTCGCTCAACCTGGCGAACTCGGTGGCAGTAATTTTATTTGAAGCTTTGCGTCAGCAGGGCTTCCCGGGACTGGTTTAAAAAAGTAAAACCCGGAAACATTAGTTCCCGGGTTTTTAGTAGAATTATTACTCTTCGACCGGTTGTGGGGCTTCTACCGGACATACATCGACGCAATTGGCGCAATCGGTGCACTTTTCCGGGTCTATAACATATTTGTCCGGGCCTTCTGTTATGGCTTCTACCGGACATTCATCAGCACACAAACCACAGCTAATGCATTCATCGGTTATAATATGTGTCATATGCCTTTTCTCCTCCTCCCTCAGAGTGAACCAAATAAAATTATATGAACATACTCGGTACTTGTCAAATTACTTAAGGGCGAATTGGCCTTAATTTTAGCTCCTAAACGAGGTGATTGTTAAAATGCATTGTCTGGTGTGCTTAAACGGGGATTATGGCGAGATTTCGCGATATGACCTGGAACTGGCAGATATGGTTATTTGTGCTGACGGGGGAACCAATTATGCTCAGGCTTTAGGGATTATCCCCGATCTAATTATTGGTGATATGGATTCAATTGCCCCCACCTTACTGGAAAGACTAGTGGAGCAGGGAATTGAGGTTCAAGCTTTTGCCCCCGAAAAGGATGACACTGATGCTCAGTTGGCTATCCAGGTTGCGATAGCGCGAGGTGCTGACCGGATAACGGTTCTGGGCGGGACCGGAAAGCGACTAGACCATACCTGGTCAGTGATTATGAGTATGGTGACCATAGCTGCTGCTGGGGTTCTGGTAAAATTTTATCATCCCGAGTATTTAATTTATTTGCTGACTGAACGCTTAGAATTGCAGGGTAATCCTGGCGATATCGTTTCCTTATTGGCTTTGACCCCAGTGCAGGGCGTTAGCACCTACCAGCTAAAGTATCCACTTAACCAAGCCCAATTGCTGCCCGAGAGACCCTTTGCTATATCTAATCAATTATTGGGGAAACAAGCGTTGATTGAACTGCAATCTGGGGTGTTGATGGTGGTGCATATTACCACCTGAATCAGCAAAATCTATGGTGACCATAATCTTTAGCCAGTTTAAAGAAGGAGGGCACTGTAGATGGAACAACAGATGCTAAGCCGGGAGAACTTTTTGGATAATGCCGAGTATGTTAGGCAGCAGTACGAACATCTGCTGGTCGCCGGATACCCCGAGGGTCAAGATGAATACCTGATTGGCGTGGAATTAGAGGATGGCCGGGTGCTGGTAGTGGATTCAGTGACTGAGCGCAACGTACGGGAAAGAATTCAGAACTGGGCGGGGCAGATAGAGGACATCCGGTCTGATTACCGCTGTGATTATAACCCAAGTTAGTTAGGATATTAGTGCTAGAATTGATACCCGGTAAAGGGAAAACTCAATAAAATCATAAGGCCTCCCAAATTCATGCGAATAGGGGAGGCCTTCATATGGGGGAACGCTTTTGTTGTCGCTGGCTTTATTGGCAGGCTTTTAGATTAAGTCACTGTGTCCAAATCCCGGTAGGTGAGAAGGAAGCATGAAAGTAATAGGGGGCATCTACTCCAAAGTAGATGCCCCCTATTTTAATTCAGCGGATATTTAAATCATTACTTCCAGGTCGGTAACCGGATAGGCCATACAGGAATGTATATAACCAAAACGAATATCAGATTGGCGTACCGGTAATCCTACAGGTTGGAATACCTGACCATTTAGAAGTTTTACCCGGCATAAACTGCACTCACCGGAACGACAACTATTATTGACCGTGATACCATGCCGTTCCAGAGCTACCAGCAAAGGCTCACCTGCTCGGGCCGATATAGTACGAGCCTTGATGAGGCCGCCCGCAATTTTAACATTGAAACTAGTACCTGCCTCAACACTAGCAGGCCACCCGGGTTGCCCGGTTATATTAGCCGGTGTGCCGATTACCTCACGGCGAATTCGGCGGCGGGGAATACCTAAGGCTTCTAATGCCGGCAGACAAAATTCATATAATGCTGCTGGGCCACATAAATAGAAAGTCGGAGCTGTAAGATCGGTGATTAGCGAAGTCAGGAGATGGGCATCAATTAGTCCGCTTAATCCCGAGTAATTGGGCGGCGGTTCTGATATTACCAGGCTATAAGTAAAGTTAGAGTTAGCCTGGGCGCAGGCCAGCAGTTCTTGATGGAAGATAACATCATCCGCCGATTTTGAACCATAGATAAGATGGATCTTTCTCATCTTAGCAGAATCGCTGACCTCCCGAATCATACTCATAAAGGGAGTAATACCACTGCCCCCGGCAATAAATACCAGATCCTGGCCGTGGAAGAGTGGGTTGTAATAAAAGTTGCCAGTGGGGCCACTAGCTGCCAGATGGTCGCCGACTGTTGCCTGATCAAGGAGATAATCCGAAACAAAGCCGCCAGTAATCCGACGCACCGTAAGGTCATAGTAAGCGGTCTGGGTAGGTGATGAGGAGATACTGTAAGCACGGCTGGTACGTACACCATCAATTTCTACCGCTAGATTAATATACTGTCCGGCCTGGAAGGGCGGCAGCGGGTCACCGGTTGAGACTAAGCGCAGCGTTTTTGCGGATGGGGTTTCACTTATAATTTTAGCAATCTGCAAATGCAAACGCTGTGGGTGCAGCCGCTCAAGAGCACGGGCATATATACCTTTCTCAGCTTCATAATCCCGACCATACTTGCGGCAAACTTCAGCTTCTAGGCGGATGGCTTCATAACCTTGGATCTGTTGTCTGATATCACTGTTGCCCATTTATTTCACCCCCTGATGATAGGCTTTTATAACAGAACGGGCGGCACTGCCCCCGGACATCAAGCTCGGTTGGAAGCCACCATCACCGGCCCAGGAGCCGACGAAGTATAAGCCGCCAATTGGTGATTTCGGGGAAACAAATAGGTTAGAATTCTTCGGGTATTGCTCAAAACCATAGATAGCTCCTCCCGGGGTATGCAAAAAGCGGTAATGGGTAAGCGGAGTCGCTACCTCAATTTCCTCAATATGCTCGCGGAAACCGGGGAAGTGAGCCTCAACCAAGTTTAGTAATTG
>JBLNAS010000251.1:0-3676 GCA_050259475.1 Methylocystaceae bacterium | reverse complement strand
TGAAACATCTGAGGTGTCACCTGAAGCCATAGAAATAATGATAATTGACGCAAATGAAGAAGGAATATCACCGCTACCAGAGACCATCGATGTAGAATTGGTGGCGACTGAGATAATCCCACGTCTAAAGGATGCTCAGTCTAGTGAGCAGGTGAGTGAGCTTGAAGACACAGCAGAAATGGAGCCAGCTGCGGAAATCATGTCGGACAATGAAGCAGAAGTGGATATCGCTGTTCTTACGGTACCGGAGGAAGAAATGATTGAAGAATTAGATCTTTCAGCACTAATTACAGATCCCGTGCTAGTTAACGATGAAGTGGCGGTCATTAGTGACTTTGATAGCTCAACTAATCCAGACTTGGAAGTGGTTTCCGGGGTTCTTGCCGACAATATTAGCGAAATAGTCGAAGAAGTGCAGCTAGCGGAGCCAGAGTCGGTAGTGAATATATCTAGTGCAGTAAATGATCAGCAGATGGGTGACATTGAGCACGAAATCCGGCATAATATTGCTGAAGGCATATTAGATAATAAACATGAAGAACAAACTTTCCAGGAAATAGAAGCAGGAAATGTGCCAGTTCTTAGCGAACAAAAACATGTTAAGTCGGCTCGTCAGCGAATGATGGAGGATAAAGTTAATCGGCTGCTAGAAGCTGGATTTACTGCGAAGTTTGCCTCGGATTGGGCAGAAGCGATTAGCCGTTTCGAAGAGATTCTCAAGATAAGCACTGATTTATCATTGCGCGGCATGCTGATTCGGGATATAGCAGTCATGTATCTGGAACTTGCCGATTACCATCGGGCGGAGGAGACCTATCAAACCTATTTGGGGGACAGCTTAACCACCGAGGAGAGAAATGATATTACCCGCGAGCTGTTAAAGCTTCGTTACATGGAGCAGGAACTCAAAGCTCGTAACATGCCAATGATGCCTTATCGCAAGGTTCCTCGGTTATTGCAGATTAAAGTTGAAGATACACTAAATCGTACAGATACATCCAAACAGGTCGAAGGGAGCAAAAAACGGAAATGAAAAAAAGTCAGGACGTTTTGGGTCTTTTAGTGTTCTCCATCATCGATGGTCGGGAGGTTGGTCAGGTTCGTGATCTGATTATCAACCCGGAAGAAGGTTCGGTGGAGTACTTACTGATTTATAGTGAAGATTGGTTAGCCGGGGTACGAGTATTGCCCTATACCTCAGTCGATGGAGTGGGTGAACATGCGGTGACCACAGAGAGTGAAAGTGAGCTGTTCGCACTGCCCGATCACCAAGAAGCCAGCACCTTGGTCAAGCGGGGTATTAAAGTTAAAGGTACCCGGGTACTAACAAAAGCCGGTAATATTATCGGAACGGTCATGGAATACACGATCGATGAGATCAGTGGCAAGATTACTGAGGTAGAATGGGAAATGGGTACTACCGCCTCTGGGATTATTCCAGCCGATAGAGTCCTGACTTTTGGTAAAGATGTGCTTATATTTGAAGATAAAGAAGGGGTTAGCCCCTCACCGCTGCCGACTAGAACACCAGTCGCACCGGTACCACCGACACCTGCTTCCGCACCTGTAATGGCACCGGAAGTCCCCGTTGCAACACCGGCTGAGGCCACGGTACCAGCGGCTCCGGTAGAGACTGCTCCTCCAGTTGAAGAAGCGGATGAAAAGAAAGGCACCCAGATATTTGTCGAGCGGCAAAAGCAGTTCCTAAATGGCAAGTATTTGACCAAGGATATTCTTGATAACGACGGCAGTATAATGGCTCCAGTGGGCACTCAGCTCACCGCTGGCCTATTAAACCTCTTAGAAATCAGAGGCAAATTGATGGAAGTCTCGCAAAACGTGCGCTAACCGTATAGTAGATGGGGGTAGGCATGAGGAGAAGTATTATTAGTAAGCTGGTTACAGTTGCACTTACAGTTATCATTACCCTGGCTTTTACGGCCGGGGTTTTGGCTTTTAAGGATAGTCGTCGGGTGCCGCCAGGTACCATGGTGGGCGACATCAACATTAGTGAGTTAACTTACACCCAGGCCCAAGCCCGATTAGCTAAAGCACTGCCTTTAGATCAAGCGCAGTCCCTAAATTTGCGGCAGGGAGATAAAACCGTGCCGGTTACAGTCCAGGAATTAGAAATAGCAGCCGATATTGAATCCACCCTGGAGCAAGTTCGGGATACTAATGGTCTATTTACCTCCGTAGCTAACCGTGGTGGTGGTACCCGCCAGTTTTCACCCATCTATAAATGCAATGATAAAAAGCTAGCCCTAGTAGTAGCTCAAGCTGCAGCGACCTTTGACCGAGCTCCAGTCAACGCTCGGGTATATCTCGACCAAGAGACCCTGAAGCGAGCTAGTGAAGTTGCCGGTTTTAAAACCGATAACTTGGCTTTGTCACGCCTAATAATCGAACATTTACAGCGGGGTAACCTGCAGGATATAACGGTACCAGGCCAAAAGCAGCAGCCAGCGATTACCGCTGAGCAACTAGAACCGGTTCGCGATATGCTGGCCGTCTATGTTACCAGCTTTACTCCGGAGCCAGTAAACCGTGCTATTAATATCAACCTTTCCGCGCAAAGAGTGAATAATACTCTGCTGCTACCGGATAAAACCCTTTCGCTTAATCAGATTGTGGGGGAACGAACCGCAGCTAATGGTTTTAAGCCGGCACCAGTTTATCAGAACGGTAAAACCGTCGATGACTTAGGTGGCGGCCTCTGCCAGCTAGCGTCGACCTTATATAACGCGGTAGTTGCCGCCGATCTCAAGGTCACTGAGCGTCAACCGCACAGTTACCCAGTTGATTATGTGGAACCAGGACAGGATGCCACGGTTGCCTGGGACCAGCATGACCTCAAGTTTATCAATACCACCGGTAGCCCGGTACTAGTTACCGCCCGCTCGCAAGCCGGCAAGCTCCAGGTGCGTATTTACGGCCAAGCTATTGACCCCGGCAAGGAAATCAAGCTGGTAACTCAGAAAAAAACTATTGCCCCCGAGGTCAATATCATTACTAATAAACGTCTAACCGGGGGTAAACAAGTAATACAGCAAAAAGGTAGTCCCGGCTATGAAGCCATAACCTACCGCGTAGAAACCAAGAATGGCAAAGAAGTATCCCGAACTCAGGTCTCGACCGACACCTACCAGTCCCGACCCTGGATCATAGAAGTAGCCCCCGGCCAAAAACCACGCCCCGGAGCAAAATAACTTCGACAAATTTTACGCAGGGACTGTCCCCACGCAAAATAAAGGGGGGTAGAATAATGCCAAGAAAGCCCAGAATATGGTTTCCAGGTGCTATCTATCACATTACATGTCGAGGTAATCATCAAAGTGATATCTTCCGAGATGATACAGACCGTTTTGAACTGCTTAATATTCTAGATGAAACACAACACAAATTCCCATATAAACTGCATGGATATTGTTTTATGTCCAACCATGTGCATCTGCATATCGAAACAATAGATGTTAATATCGGGCAGATCATGAAAAAGATAAATATGAGTTACGCAATGCATTTTAACTATCGTTATCAATTTATTGGTCATCTTTTCCAGGATCGTTATCGAGCTGAATTAATCGACAGTGATGAGTATAATTTAACTGCCAGTCGTTACATACATCTAAACCCGGTACGCGCCAATATTGTTGAAAAACCAATTGATTATCAG
>JBLNAS010000250.1:0-4315 GCA_050259475.1 Methylocystaceae bacterium | reverse complement strand
CTGCGGCGGGTCAGTAATAAAACAATTGCTTTCATCATTTTTTTCTCCCGGTACTAGTGGTGGCAGTAGTTCATGTTCCGGTTCGAGCTGTTCGAGTTGTGGATCAGGTTGTTCCTGTCATTAGAAATGCAAAGCTGCCATGAGTTGGCAGCTTTGCTGGTTTAGGAGAGGGTTGTGTTGGCAAGTGCGGTGATTCTTGCCGGGGGGGCAAGTACCCGAATGCAGACCAATAAAGCTTTGGTGGAACTGTTTAAGGGTGAGCGGATGATTGACTACGTTATCGGCAGATTACAACCGTTATTTGATGATATTGTGGTCGTAACTAATGATCCTGATCTATATACCGGCATCAAAGGTAAAGTTATTACCGATCACTATCCTCGACGAGGGCCGCTTAGTGGAATTCATGCCGGGTTATTAGCAACCGCCGCGGATAAAGCCTTGGTATTAGCTTGTGATATGCCCTTTTTTAGCCTGGAGTTAGCTCAATATATGCTAGCAACAGTTAATGATTGGCAAGCGGTGGTACCAGTCTTTAACGATCGTTTACAATCGTTAAACGCAGTTTATCACCGGTCGGTTGCGATGGAGGCAGAAGGTCTGTTGCTGGAAGGACATAGTAAATTACGGATTTTGTTTGAAAGAATTAATTATCGGGTGTTGGAACCGGATGAACTTTTGCCTTTTGGCGATCCGGAGAAGTTATTTACCAATGTAAATACCAAAGACAGCCTTGAGGAGGCCAGATATTTACTAGGGATGTGATATCATCAGGGTTCAGCGAAAATATGAACATATAAAACTGGCTCACCAGCATTCAACAAACAATAGTCGAACTTGGCTAGAGAATGTAACCTTAATTCCTAATTGTTTAGGCAACAGTGCTATTAGTGATATCGATCTGGGGGTTACACTGGGCGGTAAATATCTGCAAGCACCGATTATAATTAATGCTATGACTGGGGGGTATCCGGAAGCCGGAGAGATTAACCGTCGCTTAGCGCAATTAGCCGCGGCTAATGGCTTAGGAATGGCGGTAGGCTCCCAACATGCAGGTTTAGAAAACCCTAGCTTACAACCTAGTTATGAGGTGGTTCGGAAAGTTAACCCGGACGGTTTAATATGGGCTAACTTGAGTGCTCGCGCTTCAGCTAAAGAAGCTCGGCAAGCGGTGGATATGATTGCCGCTGATGGTATACAACTGCATCTTAATTTGGCTCAAGAGCTAGCTATGCTTGAAGGGGATCGAGATTTTAGCCAAGTCAGTACAAACCTGTGGGAATTAGTCCATGAGCTAAAAGTGCCAGTAATCGCCAAAGAAACTGGTAATGGTATAGCGTTGGAAGAGGCTAGAGAACTTACCAAGATGGGAATTACTACGGTTGATGTCGGAGGACATGGGGGAACTAATTTTATTAATATTGAAAACCAACGCGGTGGGGTGTTAGGCCGTGAACTTGAAGCGTGGGGATTACCCACGGCAATTAGTTTGCTGGAGTGTTTAACGGTGGATAACCTTAACGTTATTGCTTCTGGTGGTATCCGTTCAGCCTTAGATGCAGCAAAATGTCTGGCATTGGGAGCGGAAGCAGTGGGGATGGCCTTACCCTTCTTACACCTGACCGCTTTTAACGATGAAGAGATGTTGGTATTTACGCAAAGGTTTATATATCAACTGAAAGCTATCTTTTTGTTGTGTGGAGCGCGTAATTTAACTGAATTACGCCAGCGACCATTAGTTATCTCAGGTAAGGCTCAGGAATGGATGCAGATACGCGGTCTTAAACTAGCCAGATAAGAAAAAATAACCAGCAAATATTAGGGAACCCGGGATAGATGCTATACCGGGTTCTTTTTTATTGGCCGTCCGTCGGTCTCTTACATAAAGCAGGCTCGATGCGGAAAAATTATGTAAGAAACCTATAGGATTGGAAAGGAAGTGGTCTGCTTGTTGCGGTTTCCTGCCGGTATGGTAGTACTCTTAATCGTATCCGTACTCATATATTTCGGTCTGGCTCAACGGGTGTTGGATCGGATGCGAATGAATGACCGTACGGCTTTAACCCTGGTTTTAGCAATTTTAGTCGGTAGTTTTATTGATATTCCTGTTGGTTCGCGCATTACGATTAACTTAGGAGGCATCGTAGCGGTTGGTGTAGCCATTTATGTATTCGTCGGAGCTGGCACTGGTAAAGAAAAAGTACGTGCACTTATTGCAGCGGCGGTTACAGCACTAGCGTTATATTTAGGTGGTCGATTGTTGGGAGCCGAACCCGAAAACATGTTAATTGACCCCATCTATTTCTATCCTCTGGTAGCGGGTATAGTTGGTTACCTGGCTGGTCGATCTCGCCGGGGTGCTTTCTTTGCCGCTGTAATGGGGGTATTCGTACTGGATGTCATCCAGTTTATTTATTTAGTCCAAAATGGTATTCCCGGTCGTGTATACCTGGGCGGTGGAGGTGCCTTTGATTCATTAGTAATGTCTGGCATCTTAGCGGTTCTATTGGCTGAGGTGGTCGGAGAAACTCGGGAGCGGATGCAAGGGGGGCCTAAAACCGAGGGGCGTGATCCAGGTCTGCTGAGAAATCTACGGGAACCGGAACCTGCAGCCAAGCCAATGCCGAAAGGGGATGGTAGTGATGAAAAATAGGCTGAGTATAGCATTGGTTATTACCATTATCCTGTGGTCAGGTCTTACTACCTGTGCGTATGCTGAGAGTGAACTAGCGGATGGCAAATATTTTACTATCGTTAATGAAAAGGGTCAAGCGATTGACTATACCGGCATAAAGGTGTCAGTGGGTGATGAGTATATAAGCCCTGATAATATCCGTTACCGAGTAGTACGAATTGGTGGCTTAACCGCTTATGCCCGTAATTTAGGTAAAGTTCAATTATCGTCTACGATTGAAACTCCAATTTATGCAGCCTGGAACGTCTTTTCTAGTCGGCAAAGCGTCGCAGCTAAAAATGCTAAAGCCATAGTGGGGGTATATAGCACCCATAACGATGAATCCTATACCCCGACCGATGGTAAAGACAGTATTCTTGGCAAAGGCGGCATCATTAAGGTCGCAGACGCTTTGACGAAGGGATTAGCCAGTCAGGGCATTAAAGCTATTCATGATACGGCTAAACATGATCCCCATGATGCCAATGCCTACAGTCGGTCGCGTAAAACCGCTAGTAGATTAATGCGACAGGGGGCGTTTTCCCTAATTGATGTACACCGGGACGCCGCACCAGCTAAGGCATATAATGCTGAAGTAAGTGGTAAGAATGTCACCCGTATTAAGTTAGTAGTCGGACGATCTAATCCTAAGATGGCGGCCAATATGAGTTTTGCTAAACAGATGAAAGCTCACATTGATAAGGAGCATCCTGGTTTATCGGCGGGTATATTTATCGGTCACGGTAATTACAATCAGGATCTTACTTCCCGAGCGATGCTGATTGAAGTGGGAGGTGACAAGAATCAACGTCAACAAGCCCAGCAGGCAGTATCTTTGTTTGCCACTTCGGTACCAGAAGTTCTGGGTGTGAAGACGGCCACCACCAGCAAGTCACAAGATGCTAAGGGAACGCTGACTTCAAGTTCCAGCAAGGGTGAGCAGAAGACTAATTATGGTACCACATTAGGCATTTTGGCGGCGTTAGTGATAGTGGGCGGGGCCTTCTTTATGCTTAATAAGGGTAAAGTAAAATAGAAATGTCTAGGGGTATGACAGCGGCAGTTGTGAGGTAGCATAGCAAAAACACTATGCGCAGCGACTGTCGCTTTTATCCTACTTTGCGAAAATTATATGGCAAGATTAATAAAAGAATTAAGAGGCGAGGCCAGGGAAACCAACGGCACGTTTTCTTAATGACTAAGGGGAATGATGTGAAGATTATTTATCATTGCTATGGAGGTAGCCATTCCTCAGTGCTAGCAGCCAATATACATGTCGGCAACCTTAGATCTGATAGTTTTCCTAACTATCGTGAATTATTTAAGCTGCCTTATTTTGATCGTACTGATAATAATGATTTTGGATTAATCAAATTAGTTGGCTTTGATGAATGGGGCAATCAGGTTTATTCCCTAGGCCAGATGCATCTAGGGAAGCGCTTTCATCCGATAATGGAAAGCTTGCTTAGCATAACTGGAACCCAGGAAAATATTGCCATAATGGGCACCATGCCGCATGTTAATTGGTTAATGATGATTGGTGGTAACCTCTCACGCAAACGATCACTGCCCTGGCTAGGAAGGCCGATTTTGTATTGTGGTACTTGGCTAGCCTATCAGCGCCTGGTAAAGGTGGTTAAG
>JBLNAS010000249.1:0-9108 GCA_050259475.1 Methylocystaceae bacterium | reverse complement strand
ATTGCATAATGCAATATATAAATTGCTATAATGCAAATATAAAAGGGAGTCACCATGATGACTCCCAGCTATCTAGTGATCGGCAATGAGGAACTTAAGGTTCAGTGGCGATTTGCCAACGCACACCAAAAGGATCTTCCACCATACCAGATAAGCTACCCCAGAACTGCTTTTCCAGGGGCATGAGAATCTTACCCCCTTCTGCCAGGCCGTTAAAAGCTTTTTGTGCATCCTCATCGTTTGGGTATTCCAGGGTAAGATCCATGCCATTACCCCGTTGTACCGACTCCCTGACCGAATCAGACATGAAGAACACCTGCCCAGCAGCTCGTAAGCGGAGATGCATGATCTTATCCTTGGTTGCTTCATCCATGGATTGGTTATTGGAGGGGGGTAACTCAGCGAAAGTCTTAATTAGGAAGATTTCGCCATCCAGAGCTTTTTTATAGAATTCTGCCTGCTCTTTTGCGTTATTCGAATATATATACGGATACAAATTGGCCATCCATGTTCACCCTCTCTACTTATCCTGTTATATAGTTGGACAAGATTAGGCTACCCGCAATCAGAGGGGATATACTTTTTGAGCATTATGAACCGGAAAATGCAAAAAAATATTTTTGTACTCGTGTATACCTTGGTCAGATCTCGTTCTCTAGGTTCACAGGGTATTAATTTATGGTAATATAAAACCACTGCATTATTATGTTGTAATAATTATAATTTACAACAAATGAATCAGGGTAGCTAACCTTGATCAATGCAGGAATAAATTTAAAACAAGTGAGGGGATATTGGAATGAGGAAGATGTTAAGCTTGGCATTATGTGCCATCCTAGTGGTCGGCTTAGTCGTATCTGCCATAGGCTGCGGCAGTAAGACCAGCGAGACCAAGGAACAATTTAAAGTCGGTCTTGAATGTGGATATGCTCCATTTAACTGGACCCAGACTGATAACAGTAATGGTGCAGTACCCATTGCCGGTAGTAAAGAATTTGCCGGTGGTTATGATGTTGAAATTGCTAAAATCATAGCTAAAGGCTTAGACAAAGATTTAGTTATCGTTAAAACCGCCTGGGATGGACTGCCTCCGGCAGTGATGTCAGGCAGTATTGATGCCATTATTGCTGGCATGTCCCCTACTGCTGAAAGAAAAAAGACTATCGACTTTACCGATAATTACTATAAATCTAATTTGGTAATGGTGGTACAGAAGGGTGCAGCCTTTGAAAAGGCTACCAGTATTCAGGACTTTTCTGGTGCCAAGGTAACGGCGCAGCTTAATACTTTCCATTACTCAGTCATTGACCAAATCACTGGAGTAAAAAAACAGACCGCAATGGATGATTTTCCCGCCATGCGTGTTGCCTTAGAATCTGGTATCATTGATGGGTATGTATCAGAGAGACCAGAAGGGGTTTCGGCAAGTGCCGCCAATCCAAAGTTTGCCATGGTCGAGTTTGCCGCCGGCAAAGGGTTTGTGGCTTCCGATGATGATGTTGCTATTGCTGTAGGTATGAAAAAGGGTAATACTGATCTAGCTAAAATTAATGAGATTTTGGCCGGTGTTTCTGAAGACCAAAGAAAAACCATGATGGATAATGCTATCAAGCATCAGCCAACCGCAAAATAAACGACGCAGCTTAACAGGAGTGTATATAACTAATGTCTGTAGAAAGCACTTTTTTTGATTGGGTTATTATTATATTTCAAAATTACTGGCCCCTTTTCTTAAGAGGGGCCGGTACTACTCTTTTGATTTCTCTAACCGGTACTATTATTGGATTTTTTATCGGTATTCTAATCGGTGTATTCCGCACCATTCCTATCGATCACAATACCGGAGTATTTAAGCGGTTTGCCTACAAGGTCTGTAATTTCTTATTACTTTGTTATATTGAAATTTTTAGAGGTACCCCTATGATCGTACAAGCCATGGTTATTTTCTATGGCGCGGCGATGGTGTATAACATCCATCTCTCTACGCTATATGCCGGTATTTTCATCGTGTCAATTAATACCGGGGCTTATATGGCGGAGATTGTCCGCGGTGGTATCCTCTCGATTGATAAAGGCCAGTTTGAAGCGGCCCATTCCATTGGAATGACCCATTTTCAAACCATGGCCAGTATTGTTTTGCCTCAGGCAGTTCGTAATATTCTACCTGCTACCAGTAATGAGTTTGTAATTAATATCAAAGATACTTCGGTGCTTAATGTCATCGGGGTGACGGAGCTATTCTTCATGTCCAAGTCAGCAGCCGGGAATAACTTCCGCTACTTTGAGGTCTTTTTGATTACTTGTACGGTCTATTTTGTTATGACCTTTACCGTTACTCGAATCCTTAGATACTTTGAGATCAAGCTTGATGGCCCTTCGGTTTATACCATTCATGGTTCGCAGACAGTTCCGGAAGCGGAATTCAGGATAGTCAGGGAGTAAACGCAATGCAGCAAATAATTGAAATTAAACATTTGCAGAAATACTTTGGTGCTAACGAGGTCTTGTCTGATATCAATTTCTCGGTCAGTAAGGGCGAAGTGGTTTGCATCATTGGTGCTAGCGGTTCAGGGAAATCAACCCTCTTACGGTGTATTAATCTCCTGGAGTATCCGACCACAGGGGAGATATTATATCATGGGGTAAACATTCTCGAGCATGACATGACCAATGCAGTTTATCGTGCTAAAATGGGAATGGTTTTTCAGCAGTTCAACCTGTTCAATAACCTGACGGTCTTAGATAATTGTGTGGTCGGCCAGGTTAAGGTACTGAAAAAGGATAAAGAGACCGCCAGGAAGACGGCTATGGAATACCTGGAATTGGTCGGTATGGCGCAGTTCATTGATGCCAAGCCTAATCAGATCTCTGGTGGTCAAAAGCAGCGGGTAGCTATTGCTCGAGCTCTATCGATGGAACCCGAAGCCCTATTATTCGATGAACCTACTAGTGCCCTCGATCCAGAAATGGTCGGGGAAGTGCTCAAGGTTATGAAAAGCCTGGCCAAAAGTGGACTTACCATGCTGGTAGTTACCCACGAAATGGGCTTCGCCCGTGATGTAGCCAATCGAGTGGTGTTTATGGATGCCGGTGTTATTGTCGAAGACGATGTTCCAGAGGTCATCTTCAATAACCCTAGTAATGAAAGAACCCGCACTTTCTTAAAGCGGATACTAGAGGATTAACTTGTAAATTGAACCGCCGGCACTGCAGATAGTGCCGGCGGTTTTTATTTGGACTGGATGGCTTTTAAGAATGTGTCTCATTATAAACCTCTAACTCCATGTGGGCAAACCCAGGGTAGAGACCTTCTTAATTAGCTTGGTAAAATTATTTTTGGGAAAAAGGACATAGCTTTCTACAAAGATTGCAGGAATATACCGAGCCACCGCCTTCGGTTGATGAGGCACTAATCTCTCTACACTTTTTTTGATCAATACTAATTTCATCTAATGCCGATTGCGGACATGAGTTGATGCAAATCTGGCAGTTCTCGGGACATTGCTTTTTAGTTAATACATCTTGTTCCAAAGCAGCAGTAGTCAATACAGCGCCGAGCCATAATCGATTACCATACTTTTCATTAATCAGTAAGGTGTTTTTTCCTATCGTACCTAAACCAGATAATTGGGCAGCATGTTTTAATGATAAAATACCCCGGCCATGTCTCTTTGGCACATCCCAAAATTCATAAGGCTCAGATGACGGAACAGGTATAGCGGTATATCCTTCTTCTTCCATCTTGAATACCAGTTGTATCGACACATCATCGATGATTTCTACCAGTTTATTTCTCATTAAGGTATAAGGAACATTAGTATTAGCGGCAAAGATCGATTTGGAGAATTGTTTGCCAAATACGATAACTGACTGGGTACCAGGTAGTATATCCGCTGGATGAAAACCATGCGGAGCATCTTTGAACCGTTCAATACCTGCAATCCCACACACTTCTGCTCCTAATAAATACACCAAATCTTTAATCGTTTCGCTTTTCATATTTTCACCTCAGAACAAATAATTCTTAAGATTTATTATATAATACAAGGTGCTCTTTTGATGTTATGTAACAGGAACAATAGTGTAATATTGCCAATTGATATGAAAATACGGGTATTATAAAAACCAGGTTGCTGGGGATACTAGCTTTATCGTTAAGATGTAGTTTAACTGAATAGTGATACGTAAGCACGGCACAAGCGGTGCTTTTTTATTTATGCCTTTCCTCAAATCAATTTCAAAGAAGTAGAATACATATTTCTATAAAGATGACGATAATTGTAAAATGTGGTAAATAAAATAACAAGTACCTATAAACACTAATTGTACCATTGCTAAAGCGCTTTACCGACTAGAATTGGTTGAATTATAGGCAACCTAAGAACCTAAAATATAACAAAAAAAGTTGGATATTGGATACATATGGTAACTATATATAATTATTGATACAATAGGGGCAAATGAGGTAACCAAACTAAATACTGCCTTTGCCAAGTAGATTACTATTTTACTTTAACCTGTATTAAAACTATAGTTCAGCAATTGCTTAAACGATCTTTTGAGATGTTCTTATAATGCAAACCTAGGATATTATACCTGGTGTATGTGGTAGCAGCACTATATGGCGAGCTAGTTTCTGACAATTGTCTATCTGTGTTTCCAGGGAGGGGTAAAAAGTGGATTCTACAAGGTCTTATAACCGGCATGGTTCAGACGGCACTATTAATGAGTATGTTGAAAAGTTTGAAGAGGAAATTAAAGAACAAGCTCACGCTGGGCAGTGGCAACAGAATATTAGTATGGAATTGGCCAACCTAAGACTACGTAAGTTTTTGCAGGAAGCACCAATCGCACTCGCTATGACTTGCGGACCGGTTATGAACTATGTTAATACCAACTACCTTAAAATTTTTGGGTATGAGAGTATGGAACAACTTAGTGGCACCTTGCTGTTAAATCAAGTTGCTCCCCAATGCCAAGAAACAATGTATCAATATATACGAAGTCAGGGAGAAGGAGATTTCGAGTCTATTGATTATGAGACGCTGGCACAGCGAAAGGATGGTTCCCAGTTTCCAGTTCGCATCCAGATTGGACGGGTTATATTTGGTGATGAGTATGCTTATTTAGTGGGCGTCCAGGATATTTCTGAGCGCAATCGTAACCGGAGGGCTTTAGCTGAGAGCGAAGAGAAGTACCGTACTCTTATGGAGAATCTTGACATTGGTGTATTACGTATTGACCCGCAGGGAAATATTTTAGCGGTTAACAGCACCTTGGCACACTTGGTGGGATTTACGAGCGTAGAGGAAGCATTACAAGTAAACATATTGGATTTCTATCAACATCCCAAAGAACGGGAGGATTTTCTAAAACGAACCTTTATGGAAAATAACGTAATGCATAGGGAGCTTAAGCTAAAAAAGGTTGATGATGGTGCCAACTGGATCGCTTCCATCAAGGCAAGATTACATCGAGATCAACTTGGAAATATGGCCTGGCTAGATGTAGTTGTTGACGATGTTACAGAGGCGAAAAGAGTAGAGGAGGAAATGATCAGAGCCAGGATGGCTGCCGAGTCTGCGAGTTTAGCGAAAAGCCAATTTCTTTCAAATATGAGCCATGAATTGAGGACACCACTTAATATCATCTTTGGCTATTCTCAACTACTTAGCCGTGATGAAAACTTAACGGTAGAGCAGAAGGAGTATATTGAGCTAATTAATAAGAGTGGTGAACATTTGCTCGGGTTGATTAATGAAATCCTGGATCTTTCTAAGATTGAAGCCGGGCAACTGGATACCAGCTCCAATACTTTTGACCTCTATGGCACTTTGATCAATATTGATGAAATGTTCAGGATGAGAACTGAGGCTAAAGGTCTACGGATGATGGTCGATTTGGATACTACTCTTCCCCGTTATATTAAAGCTGATGAACGTAAGCTGCGTCAGGTGCTGATAAATATTCTGGGGAATGCTATTAAGTTTACTGATGAAGGTACGGTTATCTTACGTGCCTATGGTAACAATGAAGATGCGCGCAGTTCCTCGTGGCCGCGTAAGGTGATTTTTGAGGTCGAAGATACTGGAAGCGGTTTAACATCTGAAGAAATCCAAGATATTTTTAATCCATTTATCCAGTCAGCAGGGGGTAGAAAACTCAGCTATGGTACCGGTCTGGGGTTGACTATTAGTAGGAGCTATATTCAAATCATGGGGGGGGATATTCAGGTTGAAAGTTGGCCTGGGAAAGGTTCACTATTTCGTTGGAGCATTCAGGCCGGGGCACCTGATAAATCGAAAACCATTTTGGCAGCAGATCGCCGTAAAGTACTAAGACTGGTGCCTGGACAAACCAAAATCCGCATCCTGGTAGTAGAGGATGAAGAGCTTAGCCGGAGCTTCTTAAAGCGGCTTTTGCAAAAGGTTGGTTTTGAGGTTAGAGAGGCGGAGAATGGCCGGGAGGCTCTGACCTTATTTGAATGCCCATCCTTGTTTGAGCAATGGCAACCTGACTTGATTCTGATGGATATATGTATGCCGGTAATGAGTGGGGAGGAAGCTACGCAGAGGATTAAGGCCACTCCTTTAGGTAGGCAAACGATAATTATAGCATTGACTGCCAGTGCTTTTAAGGAAGATCGGGCTAAAATGCTGGATATGGGTTGTGATGATTTCATTCATAAACCCCTAACCGAAAAGGTTTTATTTAACCGAATTGCACGGCATCTAGGTGTCGAGTATCTATACCAGGACGACAAGCTACAAAATGATGAATCCGCTCATATTGACCTAAAAGCGGACTGGTTTGCGGGGTTATCTGTACTTTGGATTGAGAACTTTAGATATACCGTAATAACTGGTGATACTAATAGCATGTTGCAGATGCTCGATGAATTACCGAAGACCTATGATTTACTGCGGGCTGTTTTAAAGACTCTGATAGATAAATACCAGTTAGATATCATAATTGCGGTGCTGGAAACAGTCAAGGGGGAACAAGCCTTTGAAAGCTAGCAGGGACAGCATTTTGATCGTAGATGATAATCCGGAGAATTTGAAACTGCTACAGAATTTGCTGGCGGAACACAGCTTTGAAACGCGGGTCGCTATCAGTGGCAGGATGGCAATTACTTCAGTACAGCTTAATCCTCCGGGCTTGATTCTTCTTGATGTCAGGCTCCCCGACCTCGATGGTTATTCGGTGGCCGAAATTTTAAAGAATGATGAAAATACAGCCGATATACCGATCATTTTCATTAGTGCCCTTAAAGAACCGGTTGATAAGGTTAAAGCCTTTGCTACCGGAGGTGTGGATTATATTACTAAGCCCTTCGCAGTTGATGAAGTACTTGCACGGGTCAATACTCATCTGAAAATCTGTTTTATGCAAAAACAATTAAAACAGGTAAATGAAGAGTTGGAGGTAAGGGTGCAGGAACGAACTGCAGAGTTAGCTCGAATCAATGAGGAATTACGTCAAGAGATCGAACAGCACCAGGAGATGCGAAGACAGATTGACCAACTTAACCAGGAATTAGAGCGAAAAGTTGAAATGAGAACAGCAGAGTTGGTGGCTGCCAATCGGGAAATGGAATCCTTTACTTACTCGGTAAGCCATGATCTGAGAGCTCCTTTACGTACTGCTGCTTGGTATTTGGATACTATTAAATATAATCAGGTGGTGGGTAGCGACGTTAGTGAAGCACTAAAGGGGATTGGACAATGTATCGAAAAAATGAATCAACTAATTGATGCTTTACTAAAGTTTGCATTAGCTCTTCGTCAAGATCAGAATATTAGTATTTTTGATTTAGTCCCGGAGATAAATCTAATATTCACTGAACTGGCTCATGCCGAGCCTGACCGAAAGGTTGCTTTAGTGATGCATCAAATGCCACCGGCGACAGGAGACCCAGCTCTGATCCGGCAGGTTCTACAAAACCTTTTGGCTAATGCCTTTAAGTTTACTCGCAACAAAGATCAAGCAGTTATAGAGGTGGGGAATCTTGATTCTCGGGATGCGCAGGAAAATATCTATTTTGTCCATGATAATGGAACCGGGTTTGATCCTCGCTATCAAGATCGACTTTTCAAGGTTTTTCAGCGTCTTCACGGTCAGCAATTTGAAGGGATCGGAGTTGGCCTCGCCTTGTGTGCTCGTCTCGTTGAGCGGCATGGTGGGGGAATATGGGCAGAATCAGAACTAGGGCAAGGAGCAACTTTTTACTTTTCCTTACCCGTATAGAGGAATAAAGCTGGTATGGTAGGGGTCAATTAAATTGCCATATCATATTGAAAGAAGAAGCAGACATGGAAATATTGCTGGTTGATGATGAGGTAGAAAGCAATTTAGTAATGGCCAGATTTCTTGAAACATCCGGTCATAATACAATTTCGGTTTTCAGTGGGGAAGAGGCTCTTGAAGTCCTCAGTCATCGGGATTTTGATCTGCTGCTCACTGACTATAGGATGCCTGGTATGTCGGGAGTAGAATTGGTAGTAGAAGCCAGGAAATCTACCCGTAACCCATTTATGGATGTCGTGGTTCTTACCGCCTATGCGCAAATTGATGTAGCAGTTACTGCAATGAAGGCGGGGGCTTATGATTATCTTGATAAACCGCTTCACCTGGAGGAACTTGGCCTAATAGTAGATAAAGTTGAGCAACACCAAAAATTATGCAAACAACATTTTGAGCTTACTAACCAGTTTAATGAAAAGGTCGCTCAAGCAATAGAAGTAAGTAAACAAGAGCTATATGCTTGGAAGCAAGAGCATTATAAAGTCATTGGGTTAGGTAGCATGGGTATCTTCTCACCGGTAATGCGCGATATTATTGAACAGGCTGAGATGTTATATAAACGCAGGAATGTTTGTGTCTTAATCGAGGGTGAAACCGGAACTGGAAAAGAACTACTGGCAAGATACATTCATTATGGCCCTTTGACCGAATCGATAAATACACCCTTTATTGCGATAAACTGCGCTAATCTCAATCAGCTTTTACTTGAGAGCGAATTGTTTGGCTATGAGCCAGGGGCATTTACTGGTGGTCTTCCGAAAGGACAGATTGGCAAGGTTGACCTTGCTCAGGGCGGGACCC
>JBLNAS010000248.1:0-4824 GCA_050259475.1 Methylocystaceae bacterium | reverse complement strand
CCTTCGGTGCACCCTGATCTGCTTTGGGGCTACGCCACTCGTGATGATGCTGCCATATTCAGATTAGACCGGGAACGCGCTTTGGTGCAGACGATGGACTTTTTTACGCCGATGGTCGACGACCCCTATGCTTTTGGACAGATTGCCGCCGCAAATGCACTCAATGATGTTTATGCCATGGGGGGTAAACCCCTGACCGCGATGAATATTGTGTGCTACCCTGAATGTGGTGATCTTCAGGTTTTAGGGGCGATTTTACGTGGCGGAATCGATAAGGTGCATGAAGCTGGAGCCGTGCTGGTCGGGGGACATTCCGTTGATGATAACGAGCCTAAGTATGGGTTGTCAGTAACCGGAATGGTTCACCCGGAGAAATACACGACGAATAGCAATCTGCGGAGCGGCGATATGGTTTACCTAACCAAACCGCTAGGCACTGGTATAATCACCACGGCCATTAAGGCGGATATGGCCGAGCCTGGACACCAGCAGGCCGCCATTACTACCATGAGTGAACTGAATCGATTGGCTTGTGAGGCGATGTTGGAAGTTGAGGGGCGATGCTGTACCGATGTGACTGGCTTTGGCCTCTTGGGTCATCTCTTAGAGATGGCGATCGGCAGCAGTTGCCAGCTAGAAGTTAGAGCGGACAATCTCGAATTGCTGCCAGGGGCTATAGAATATGCACGAATGGGGCTGATACCAGCTGGTACCTATAATAATAGGAAGTATATCGGTGAACGGGTTGCAGCTGACCCCCTGGTAGATATAGCGTTATTGGATATCATGTACACCCCTGAAACGGCAGGGGGACTATTGATTGCGGTGCCGGAATCAAGCGCGATGGCTTTAGAGAGCGCTCTAAAGCAGCGACGAGTAGTCTTCAGTTTAGCAGGAAAGGTAACTGGGAGTGGAGTTAGTGGTGTCAGGGTGAGGAGGTAGGAACGATGACCGAGTGGCTGGATTTACGTAAAGCAACCCCCAGTGAAGCCTTGGGGATTATCGACCGCAAGTTCAGGTCTTTTGGAGTGCAGGAGATTACTGCTTTGGTCGGTGATGGTCAGACGGCTGACGGCTTGGCTAAGAAAATCGGTGGTACCGATTATCAGGTACAGGTCGCAGAGCAAGGGGGAGACTATTACCTTAATGTCCACAAAACAAGCTTTACCAAACAGTTAGATGGTGAAGTGAGCTATCTGCTCCTATTAGGTTCACTGGCACTAGGACATGGTGCCAAAGAGCTAGGACAAAAATTGCTGATTAATTTACTGGAACATATGGCGCAGCCTGATTTAACACCCAGTCATTTGGTACTTACCAATGAGGCGGTTGCCATGGCGGTAAGCCAATCTCCTCAATTAGCAGTACTGGAGCAACTGGCAGCCCAAGGTTGTGAGATCTTAATTTCGGCTGATTCGCTTGACTATTATGCCCATCCCTCCCAACTCGCTATCGGTTATACGATCACCAGTCTGCATTTAGCCGGGTTGCTAGCACAGGCGGGCAAGGTAGTAGCCTTATGAGTGAATTCCTGGTCTCCATAAGTAACGAGATATCCCGACGCTATAACTCGGAGACCCTGGCCAGCTATGCTTTGGCGGGGGTTAAAATTATTGTTATCCTCTTAGCCGCGTATATCGTAATTAAAATAATTGATCATTGGGTCGGTAGCTGGGCAGCTAGAATCAATGCTCGCGAGGGCAACCAGCGGGTGTTAACCCTGGGACGGGTACTGCAAAGCTTGGTTACCTATATTACCTATTTCATAGCCATCGTTATGGTCTTGCAGGAACTTAACGTCAATACTGCTTCCGTATTAGCTAGTGCCGGTATCGTTGGGGTAGCGGTCGGCTTTGGGGCGCAGAGCTTAGTCAAGGATGTCATCAGCGGTTTCTTCATATTGTTAGAAAATCAATATGCCGTCGGTGATAGCATTACTATCGGTAGTGATGAAGGAACCGTCGAAGATATCAATCTGCGTTGCACTCGAATCAAAGGTGCCAGCGGCGAGATTTATATAATTCCTAATGGCCAAATCAACCGTGTTGTCAACCACAGCCGCGCCAACCGGCGAGCTAAAGTTGACATCGGTGTTGGCTATGAGGCCGATATTGATAAAGTAGAACGGATTCTGGTTCAAATTTGTGATCAAATGAAAGGTGCTCTTCCTGATATTGTGGAAGGGCCTGAGGTTTTGGGCATTACTGGCTTTGCCGAAGCCGGGCCGATATTTACTTTAACCGCCTTTACGCTACCAGGTTCCCAGGCTAGGCTGGAACGGGAAATGCGTCGCCAAATCAAGCTAGCCTTTGATCGAGAGGGGCTATCCATGCCCCTACCATCGCGGATACTCATTAACCGGGGGGAGATGGCAACTAGTGGAACGGAAACCATTTGCGCTGGGGGACATAGTAAGAATGAAGAAAAAACACCCTTGCGGGAGTGATCTCTGGAAGGTTACCCGCATGGGTGCTGACATCAAAATCGAGTGCCAAGGTTGTGCCCGCCTGGTCATGATGCCCCGCAGCCAATTCGAAAAGGACATGCGCGAAATCATAAAATGAGAATCTGGGGTCAGACCCCTTTTTCTCATTTTATATAATAGGAGAGATAGAAACGTGGAAGCTAACAATGAGAGCGAGAAAAAACCATCTGGGGGCATGAGTATCGCTGCCGCTATTGTGATAGCGGCTATTATTTTTTTTATTGGCCTACATCAGGTGAGTAGTAGTTTAGATACTATTGCGACCAGTCTGAATAACCAGGCGGGGGAACAAAATCATATAGCTAATAACCTGCTAGCAAAGAATAACTACCCGGATATATTGGACCTTAATCAGGCAGCAACCTACTTAGGTATTACCTCGGAACAAATAGTATACTTGGCATCGCCCTTAAGTGGGTTTAACCTCCCGGTCTTAAAAGTAGATGACCAGTACCGTTTTTCCCGGGCGGCCCTCGATGAATGGATGAAAACCCCCCACCGAATGGAATAGTATTTAAAGAAAATGAGAATCTGGGGTCAGACCCCTTTTTCTCATTTTAGGTAGCCCCGTAGTAACCCTGTTCCAATTAACGCATATATTATAGATAGCATCGAGGACTAAAAAGGGGGACAGGGACATGCTACAGCGAATTCCGGAGCAGCGGTTCAAAGTGGGCGACCTGGTAACGGTGCGAGGAATGGCGGAACACGAACAATTCTGCATTATAAGTTTTAAGGCTAAAGGCCGGGTAGCTACCCTAAAAGCCTTGTTCAACCGTACCTATATCATTGAGAAACCAGTGGATGACCTAAATACCTTGCTCATAAAGGGTAAATTATAAAAACCAGGGAGTTTTGGCCCTGGTTTTTATATTTGTCGGGGTTGAGGACAAGTATTTTTACTTCACTTCGGCAATAATACAAGAAAATATAGGACATTCCTTGCCACCAGTAGTCAAGGCGGATATAATGTTTAGGTATCCCTGCTCTAGCTAATAGGCTGGGGCCGTTTGTCCATAGGGAGGAGGTGACTTCGAGGTGAGATCCTACGAGATTATGTACATCCTAAAGCCGGATCTGCCCCAGGAGGCCATAGAAGCTGCTCAAGAAAAGGTGATTAAAATCATCACTGATTTTGGCGGCGAAATGGTCAAAGTAGATAACTGGGGAAAACGGCGTTTAGCGTACGAAATCAACGATTTGACTGAAGGCTTCTACGTACTTCTGCATTTTGCAGGTACGACTGAAGCGGTCAATGAGCTTGAGCGCGTGCTCAAGATTTCGGAAGATTTTATACGCCATCTCATCGTGCGTCAAGACGAGAAATAGGGGGGAGAATTACATGCTTAACCGCGTAATTTTGATTGGCCGTCTGGTTCAAGACCCCGAACTGCGCTACACTACCAATGGGACCGCGGTATGCCGCTTTACAGTGGCTGTTAACCGGAAATTCACTGCTGCTGGCGGTGAAAGGCAAGCTGACTTTATCGACTGTGTTGCCTGGAGGCAATTAGCCGAAAACCTGGCTTCCTATATGAGTAAGGGACGACTGGTAGCGGTTGAGGGTAGTATTCAGAGTCGGACTTATGAAACTAAGGACGGGCAAAAGCGGAAAGCTGTAGAGGTTGTCTCCGAAACGGTTAAGTTTTTGGAGAAGAACCCCCAGGGCCAGAGCTCTCCAGCACCGAAACGCGAACAACGTGAACGTCCACATGACGATTGGAGCGAACTAGGTACTGAAATTGAGGCTGGATCATTCGATGTAATTGATCACGATGAGGAAGAATTTCCGTTTTAAAAGGAGGTGCGCTTAGGGATGAAAAAGGAACGCGGTAAAAAGAAGAGACGTCAGTGTAATTTCTGCGCCGACAAAATGGAGCATGTCGATTACAAAGACCTGCCCCGTCTGCGCAAATATATAACTGAAAGAGGCAAGATTTTGCCCCGCAGAATAACCGGTAACTGCGCCAATCATCAGCGTCAGTTAACTCGGGCCATAAAGAGAGCTCGAACCATGGCTCTACTGCCGTTTACTTCTGAATAAAAAGGGGCCAAGCCTTAAATGGCTTGGCCTTTTTCTTGGAAAGGGGAATCGCTTGTGAAGGTGATTTTAACTCAGGATATAAAGAATCTAGGACTTAAGGGTGAACTTAAAGAGGTTTCTGACGGTTATGCCCGTAATTTCCTCTTCCCCCGCAAGTTAGCGGTGGAAGCTACTGCCACCCGCATCAAGGAACTTGATGAACGCAAATCCTCGGAAGGCCGTAAGAAGGAAAAAGAAGAGGATCATGCCCAGGCATTAAAGGCCAAGCTGGATGGCAAAACTATAAATATCAAGG
>JBLNAS010000247.1:0-2736 GCA_050259475.1 Methylocystaceae bacterium | reverse complement strand
AAAAAAGAGTGGCACTAAGGCATTATTTGCTTAACCGCAATATTCATCGAAGGCAGCGACAGTTATTAGCCAAGAGACGGGAGCTCGGGTGTATATACTTGATCCGGTGGTAACCGGTCCTAATCACCCAGATGCCTATTTGCGGGCGATGGACAAGAATTTATCAGTGCTAAAGGAGGCCTTGCACTAATGGATCATAATGGTTCTCCCTGTGGCCTCTGTTGTACTACCATCGAAAACTTTGGCGTTAAGCGTGGCAAAGAGATTATTTTAGAAAATATCAACCTGCATATCCATTGCGGTGAACTAACCGCGGTTATCGGGCCGAATGGAGCGGGCAAAACTACGCTTTTAAAGGCGATTTTAGGGGAGATTCCCCATAGCGGTTCCCTGCGTTATTTGAATGCTCATGGCGAGCGGAGTAACCGGCCAGTGGTCGGGTATGTCCCGCAGCGTCTGGATTTTGATCGTAGTAGTCCGGTTAGTGTGCTTGATCTATTTGCAGCTAGTTTAAGTTCGGTACCGGTATGGTTACGGGTCGGAAATAAGTTAAGGCAACGGGCGATTACTAGCCTGAAGAGGGTACATGCTGCTCATTTAGTGCATCGCCGCTTGGGTAACTTGTCAGGGGGGGAATTGCAGCGGGTGCTTCTAGCTTTAGCACTCGAACCGATACCCGACTTATTGCTACTCGATGAACCGGGGGCAGGCATGGATGAAACCGGGCTCCACATGTTTTACCGCTTAGTATCAGGTTTGCGTGAGCAATACGATCTATCGATTATTTTAGTATCGCATGACCTGGACTTAGTTAGTCGTTATGCTAATCGAATAGTTTATCTTAATCGAACCGTGATAAAAACTGGTAGCCCAGCCGAGGTGCTAATGACTACCGAAGTGGAAACCGACCTCAACTCGCCAAGATTGGCGATTAATACCTATTGTTCAGCGGAGGAAAGGTAAGAAATGGAAACCTGGTATCTTATAATAACTAATTGGTTGCCCTTTGGTTGGGCGCAATATGACTTTATGAAAAATGCCTTGGCTGCAGTTTTATTGGTTGCCCCGCTCTTTGGACTGATGGGCACCATGGTAGTCAGTAATCGGATGGCCTTTTTCTCTGATTCAATTGGCCATGCTGCCCTCACTGGTATTGCCATCGGGGTATTAATGGGCATGGATCAACCCCTGCTGGCGATGTTGGTATTTTCGGTTTTCTTAGCCTTGTCAATTTCTGCCGTAAGATGGTCAACTGCAGCTTCGGCCGACACTGTAATTGGTGTATTCTCTGCCAGTGCCGTTGCCCTGGGGGTAGTTATACTCTCTCGGGGGGGTGGCTTTGCTCGCTATTCTGGCTATTTGGTTGGTGACCTACTGAGTATCGGTACGGGAGAGATAGCTTTACTGGTGGCTTTGGCGGTGGGGGTACTTATTTTCTGGGTTCTGCTTTATAACTCATTGTTCCTTAGCGGCCTAAATTCATCCCTGGGGCGCAGTCGGGGGATTAGGGTGCGGTTAATCGAGACCCTATTTGCCGTGCTACTAGCCATTGTAGTTACGGTGTCCATTAAGTGGGTGGGCATCTTGATAATCAATGCTTTGCTGGTACTGCCAGCTGCCGCTGCCCGCAACCTGGCTAATAATACCCGATCTTATCACGGTTATTCTTTTGTCATCGCCTTAGTAGCTGGTGTTACCGGGTTAATCCTTTCTTATTACTGGGATACCGCTACCGGAGCTACTATTGTTTTGGTGATGGCAGTGGGTTACTTTATTACTCTGCTTTTTCATGAACGGGTAGCTTGATTATTGGGATAGGTATGAATTGATATGAAAAAAACGCAAGTGATGGTAGCTATGAGTGGTGGGGTAGACAGCTCGGTAGCAGCTTATCTCCTGCTCAAAGCTGGTTATGATGTTTGTGGAGCCACTCTACAAATCTGGCCGTTGGAGCAGGCACACGGCGGCAGTTGTTGCGGGAATGAAGCGGTAGATGATGCGCGGGAAGTAGCCCGTCGCCTTGGAATACCTCACTATGTACTTAATTATCGGCAGGAGTTTTCCGACCAGGTAATAGATTTCTTCTGCCAGGAATACCTGCAAGGACGTACGCCTAACCCCTGTATAGCTTGTAACCGGCATATCAAGTTTGGTGGTATGTTAGACCAGGCACGGGCGATTAATATGGATTATCTGGCGACGGGTCATTATGGCCGTATTGTCAACGATGAAGCCAGCGGTCGCTATCTGCTTTATAAAGGTAAAGATGGCCGTAAAGACCAGAGCTATGTGCTTTATAATCTTACCCAAGAGCAGTTGGCCCACTTGATGCTACCCCTGGGTGATTATACTAAGGAAGAGATTCGCGTTATTGCTCACGAAATTGGCTTAGCGGTGGCTGATAAACCGGAAAGTCAGGAAATATGCTTTGTACCGGATAATGACTACGGTGCTTTTGTGCGCAATCGTTATCCTGATGCATTGCAACCGGGGGCTATAGAGGATACCAGTGGGAAAGTCCTGGGGCAGCATCAGGGCATTGCTAATTTTACTATTGGACAACGCAAGGGTTTGGGGATCGCAACTGGTAAGCCGCGTTATGTGATTGCGATAGATGCCGAGCGCCGGGCGGTAATTGTGGGTGATAATCATGAGGTAATGGCCAAACGATGCCAGGCCACTGACCTGAACTGGATGGCAATACCTGACCTGCAGGCTCCGTTGGCGGTGGAGGCC
>JBLNAS010000246.1:0-5333 GCA_050259475.1 Methylocystaceae bacterium | reverse complement strand
TACTTTTCCCATTGCGGTTTTCTCCTTAATTACTAATTCGTGGTTGTTATTACCTAAGATTATAATGGTAATTCGGCAGCGATAACAGTGTTAACCAGGATAAGGAAAAGCGGTCTTCCCTAAAGAAGACCGCTTCCGGTTAACTACATAATATAAAACCTATTTGCCTTTATACTCCGGTCGCCGTTTTTCCATGAATGCTTTCATGCCTTCGGTTTGATCCTGGCTGCAGAATAGGAAAGCCCACGCTTTTTGTTCATAAGCCAAACCGGTGGGTAAATCGGTAGTCTCACTGAGCAATAAACACTTCTTAGCTGCACTCATGGCACCTGGGCTCTTATAACCTAATGATTTAGCCAGTTTACGAGCGGTTTCAAGCAGCTCATCAACCGGTACTACTTTGGTTACCAGACCAATACTTAAGGCAGCTTGAGCATTGATCATTTCCCCGGTTAGAATCAGGTGCCGAGCCCAACCAGAGCCGACCACCTTCGGCAGCCTCTGCGTCCCCCCTGCCCCAGGTATAATCGCCAGATTTATCTCAGGCTGCCCCAGGATAGCATTTTCGGCAGCAATACGAATATCGCAGGCCAGAGCCAGTTCACAACCACCACCCAGTGCCAATCCAGCAATAGCTGCTATATAAGGTTTAGACGAAGCCGCGATCCGGTCATGCAAAGCATGAGCACGAGCAATAAAACGCTCCATCTCCTGGGGATCGGCTTCCGACATGAATTTAATATCACCACCAGCGGCAAAGACATTGGTACCACCAGTAAAGACGGCTGCCCGTACTGTTTCATCGGTTTCAATGGCATCCACCGCCCGGGATAGCTCAGCAACCGACGTTGCATTAGAGGCATTCATCGCCTCCGGCCGATTAAAGGTAACTGTAACTACGCCGTCTACCTTTTCATAGATAAGGGTCTTGAACTCCATTCTTTCTCCTCCTTTTCGTTCCTCTATTTAGTAGCTGGGCTTATAGAAAAACTTGTCCCCCACCTTGACATTACTGTTACTAGCCCTTTCCCAGATCCCGGTTTCTAATCATAATACTCTACTTGCGCAACATCCCTTTTTATACATTATTGCTTTATATTTGCTATTATACTAAATTACCATAGCGAGAATTTTAGATAAGGCCAATATTTTTTTCTAATGGTAAGGTAAATTAAATCTGCCAGCAGCAGACCTACCTTTAAAGGGCCTCACCTTAACTAATTCCCCTTCAAGACTACTCTTTAAATAAATACTGCCGTCATTTTTACCCAAAATGGTTATGCTAATAAAAATTATCTCTACCATAGAAGATTAAACATTCTAGATAAAAAGGATGGAAGACTATGGAACTAACTGTTGTCACTTTTAACCTCAAATCCAATACCCATAAAAGATCGAGACACCCCTAAAATGATCGCCTGGGTGCTATCAAGATGTTTATGGATAAACACCGACCAGATGTGGTGGGAACCCAGGAATTAACTATTGAAGCTATTGCTGATATGAAAGCAATTCTACCCGGCTATAAATGGTTTGGGCTCGGGCGATATGGGGGTACTGATGGTGAGTTCGCAGCTATATTTTATAATGCTAATAAATTGAACTGCCGGGCTGAAGACACTTTCTGGCTGGGTAAACGGCCAGCCGTAGCCGGGAGTAGGGGTTTGCTGGCGGCCTATCCTCGAGTATGTACCTGGGGGGTTTTTCGAGAAGTTGGTGGTGATGCTAATCTGGTGGTTTATAATACCCATCTCGATCATTTGAGTCCCTGGGCGAGAAAAAATGGTCTCAAACAGATTAGCAGGTTTGTTAAGAAGTTGAATACTGGTTATCCGTCTATTTTGATGGGTGATTTTAATGCCCGTCCCCAAAGCCGAGCCATAAAGGCTTTCCATGATACTAGTATCCACTATGACCAATTTTTCGGAAATAATTTCAAAGCCTTTCTGAATGAAGAAAATAGGATCGGACGGACTCACCACGGTTTTACTGGCAAGGTGGTCGGCCAACCGATCGATTATATTTTTACTACCCGCGACATTCTGGTCAAACAGGTTGATGTCGACCATAATCAATATAATGGTAGCTATCCCTCTGATCATTTCCCAATAGTGATGCAGGCTACTATATTATAAGGAGACAATTATGGCGACTAACACTATTAAAAAGGCCATCTTGGCTGGCGGTTGCTTTTGGTGTATGGTCAAACCATTTGCTCAATTAGACGGCATCAAAAGCGTAGTAGCTGGTTATACCGGGGGGAAAACCAGCCGTCCTACCTATGAAGAGGTTTGTCGGGGCAGAAGTGGTCATTATGAAGCGGTCGAGGTAACCTACGATGAAACGCAGGTTAATTATGAGGATATTTTAGCTATCTTCTGGCAGCAAATTGATCCCACTGATACTGGAGGCCAGTTTGCTGACCGGGGGCAATCCTATCAGACCGCTATATTTTATTATGATGAAGAACAGAAATTAACAGCGGAAAAATCAAAACAAGAATTGTCCCGTAGCGGTAAGTTTAATCAGCCCATTGCTACTGCTATATTACCGGCAGCTGAGTTTTATCCGGCTGAAGATTATCACCAGAATTATTATCAGACCAACCCTGAGCATTATAATCAATATTTTGTGGGCTCTGGTCGTATGGCCTTCCAGAAAAAGCATTGGAATGATATTAAAGATAGGCAACAGGAATTAAGCGAGCGGTTAACCCCACTACAGCTAGCAGTTACCCAAAGTGGAGACACTGAACCCCCATTTCAAAATGAGTTCTGGGATAATCACCAGGCAGGCATCTATGTCGATATCGTGAGTGGTGATCCTCTATTTACCTCACGAGATAAATTTGATTCTGGTTGCGGCTGGCCTAGCTTTACCCGCCCAATAAATGACAGCTCTATTGTTGAGAAAGTCGACTCATCACATCAAATGCAGCGCACCGAAGTCCGTTCCCGAGAAGCCAACAGCCATCTTGGTCATGTATTCACCGATGGTCCCAAGGCACATGGCGGCTTGCGTTATTGTATCAATTCCGCGTCCCTGCGTTTTATTCCCCGCGATAAAATGGAACAAGAGGGATACGGGGAATACTTGAGCCGACTAGAATAGTATCCGTGCTAGCTGATAAAACTCGGTCGATATAGATTACTTTTTGCTGTTCTCCTATTACTGAACCACGCTAAAGGAACGAGAAAAGGCTGGTCCTCTTGGGGCTATCAAGAGGACCAGCCCTAATACAATTCTAGTTGTACTCACCGTACTCGCAACCTGCATTCTTGCACACCAGATGATCTATCAATTGCTTGGTTTGACCCTGGTTTCGGTACAGCTTGATTTCACCTTCACCCATGCCGCCATTCCATAGTTTATTATGACGTTTAAACCCATCAGGTGCCTCATAGTTCACATGCAGCATGGTAGTCTTCAAGCACTTAAAATCTACCTCCAGCCACGAATCCTTGTTCTTGGCTCGGATTTGCCAATAAACATAGTCATCATCTTCACTACCGGCAAATTCAACATTGCTTCTTAACCAGGGCTTAGAGAAGTTATATTCGAATAACTCTCCTTCATAATACATGCCAATCAATATTTTTCGGTCAAAGGTTATTCCAAATGCCCGGGGGCGTCCTCCTCCAGCATCAAAACTACTGTTTAGCAGCTCCTGCCCGTTAATCTTACTGACCAGATTATTACTGTTCAACCACAGCCAGGGACTGGTAAAATCAGCTCCCCAGTTCTTATCGGCATAACCATAACTCTTTTCCGGGATGATATCATAAGTCCGGCCGTTAAAAACAACCTTACCTGTATAATTGGATCGCATGCCTTGCACATGCCAGAACATCTCAAAAGCATTTAGTTTGCGCATAAATGGTGAGGTTCCATAGCCGACATCATAAGTAATTTTCTTATCAATTTTAAGCTCCCAACTCATCGTCCCACTATTGCACATGTATTCCGGATGATCCTGGCACTCTTCATCGGTTACTTCTACCGAACCGATTAGCTGTGTTTCCGACAGGTAATTGTGGCCTACTCTAATTTCGAGCAGATCTGGGTTTTCCTGCAACTCATTTATTCCAAAGAAATTGTGGATTTGAGTAGGTTCACTTCCCCAACATCCGGCCTTGATCATCACATAGGAAGGCCGATTACCTACCGCTTTATTCTCCGGCAATTGTCCCAGAATGGGGTCCTTCCCACCCAGGGCAGGATTAATCACAAAATACTCAATAAAAAAGGGCCTCATTTCACCAGTTTCTTGGTCATAGCCGGTAAAGGAGTGCCACCACCAATCATAGCCCTTCTTGGCTAACTCACCCTTAAGCATAAAATAGTTCTTTTCCAATACTCGCTTGGCCATCAAGTATCACCCCTATCTTTTTCCTGGTATTACACTATATGTAAGGTCCTTAGCTTTATCTTAGGTTTTAATAAACTGAAATACTATAGCTTAAATTAATGAACTTTGATAGTTAGCAACTTACGAAATAGCCGCCTATTGAGTTATGTGTTAATCTAACTGAGATAATCACTCACTATCGCCAGAATACATAGAATTGAGGCACCCTTTTTTTTGTTAACCTAGATTTGATCAGGGATGATTTTTAAGAGGTGAAAATAGTTGGAATTCAAATTCGGGATAAATGATCGGCCTGATATGAGCAACCTGTTGGTCGCTGCTTTGCAATGGTTGGCGGTAGGGATTCCTTCCTTGGTAATAATAGCTCAAGTAATGGGCACGATTCCGGAACAGGGAACCCCGGTCTTATACTTGCAAAAACTTCTGGCAGCTACCGCTATTACCTTACTTCTGCAAGTATGGCTCGGTCACCGGCTGCCTTTAATTATGGGGCCGTCAAACATTATCCTGGTCGGAATTCTGGCCAGCCAGCATGCCACCATGGATGTAATCAAAACCGCAATAGTTGCCTGTGGCCTACTTTTAGCCATCTTAAGCAGCTTCGGACTTTTTAATCACCTTCAGAGTTGGTTTACTTCCCGGGTGGTAGCCGTTATCCTCTTGCTAGTAGCCTTTGCCATCACTCCCACCATTCGTGACCTAATCATTGATATTCATGGAGGCAACCCCCTTTTATATAACCTGCTAATTGCTTTAACTTTAATGTTATTGATTATGACTGCACACCACTATTTGCAAGGTCTCTGGCAGTCAGCTTTAATATTTATCTTCATGCTGGCCGGTAGTGCTGCCTATTATTTACTCTTACCCACTACAGTAGCCGGTATAATACCGGGCGCACCCTTCTGGGGTATCTTTTGGCCAGATATTACTATAGTCCCCACCTGGGACCCCGGAGTTTTGA
>JBLNAS010000245.1:0-2790 GCA_050259475.1 Methylocystaceae bacterium | reverse complement strand
CATAAATCAGTGCCATTTGGGCGTTGAAAGGCTACTCCATACCAGATAGTCATGCCGTTTTTACGCACATCTTCAATAACCCCATCACGATCATCCGGGCTTTTATAGTATTCAAAGGCCCTTTTATGATTTAACTGTTCAAGGGACTCGGCTTGCAAAAGCTTGAGAAATGCGTTGTTAGCCATCACAAATCGGCCATCCACCGTACTACGAAATACCCCGGCAAATACATTGTCCAAAAGCTGGGCTTCTAACCAACTCGGATATCGATTACGGGCAAATAGTATCGCTTGAATCGAAGCCATGGTCAAAGCTATAGCTATCAAGCCCAGTAATGAAAATACCACCACTCGGTCCAACTTCTCACCCCCCAATGCTTTACACTGTAATTTTTTTGCGATTTATCATATCCCGGCATCAACTTGTTCACACTATTAGCAAGTCGTTACTGGAGGTTATAAACATGCGTGACCATAAATACCTGACCGTATTTTTTTCCATTTTGGGATTGCTAGTTATCATATCCTACCTGCTGGTTAAGGCGGTTGACATACCGAAGGCCAAACCACTACCCTATGACAGTAACTTAAGCGAAACCACCAATGGCAAATACTTTTCCCTTTACGACCAGCAAGGCCACCTGATCCTACAAACTGGTTTACCGGTTCAAATTGGTGATGAATACTATAATGAAGACAATCGCCACTATTTGGTTACCAGAATAGTAGGCCAGCGGGGAGAAATGCGGTTGCTATCCCGACAACTGTCGTCTTTGCCCCTCGCTTCTTTATCGTTAACTCAAACTGCTATGGCAGCTGATGATATCCACGTCGTTATCTACCATACACATACTGATGAGTCCTATCAACCAACCGATAAGGTGTCCACGCAGAGAGGCAACGGTAGCATCATGAAAGTTGGTACCAGCTTGACTAATAGCCTGCGGGAAAATGGTATCAGCGTCTACCATAGTTTCGTGCGTCATGATCCTCACGATATTAATGCCTACCATCGTTCACGCAAAACCGTTTTCCAGCTTTTAAAACAGCAACCTGATGCCATTCTTGATATTCACCGTGATTCTTCACCAGCTAAGTACTTTTATAGCGAAGTTAACAGCGTACCGATCGCTAAAGTCATGTTGGTAATCGGCAGGCAGAATACCCATATGGCTACTAACCTAAAATTTGCCAAGGAAGTAAATGCTATGGGTAAAAAAATGTATCCCGGCCTAATCCAGGGCATTTTCATGGCTCACGGTAACTATAATCAAGATTTATACCCAACCGCACTTTTGATAGAAATCGGCACCGATACCCTGCCCCGTGAAATGGCTGAAAATTCGGCATCAGTCATGTCGGATGTCATAACTGCCACCCTTAAGGCCAGAGCCGGCCAGGATTAACCTAACCAAGATCGTGCCTCGCCCATAGCTACCAAATTTGCCAATTATTTGCCGAGCCGTCACCTGCAACCTACCCTCCCCAACAAAACCTGTTTCTCCACCCTGACAGGGTGGAGAGCAGATGACTAATAACTTCCAACTTAAGCCCCCAAATCCCTCCTACTTGTTCCACTTATTATTATAACCTCAAGCAAATATACTCTTTTTAAAGCTCTAGGCTCGGAAATAGCTTTACCTGCCGCCCAATTCATTATATAACTGCATGAACACTCCCTTTTGTTGGCCTATCCTAGCTTATACCCATGCTATAATTAAATGGTCAAAGTTAACTACGTGGGGACAGACCCTGCGCGAAAAAAGGCGGGATTTATTTATGCCTACCAATGACCTGGCAATAACTATTAATGCTAACACTTATAAGGTACCATCCGGCACCACTGTATTTGATGCTATCAACTTAGATCCTACATTTGCTAGCAACTCAGTGGTAGCAGCAGTGGTAAATACATCACTGCGTGAACTCTCCTACCCTCTATCATGTAATGCCTCCATCGAACCTCTAGGTTTGAATAATGAGGAAGGTCTGCGCATTTACCGACGCTCCCTGCTCTTACTACTTATCAAAGCCGTGCATGACCTGCATCCCAGCGCCAGAGTAATTGTCCATCATACTTTGAGTAACGGGCTGTTTTGTGAGATAAGAAACTGCATTAACATTGATACTGCTCAATTACAGGCTATTAAGCAACAGATGTGGGTATATATCAACCAACAATCCCCGATCTTAAAACATACTCTTCCTAGCCAAGAGGCTATTGAGCTTTTCCAGCGAGCCGGCCAGACTGACAAAGTCCGTTTGCTCAAGTTTCGCTCCCAACCGGAGGTTAATGTTTATGAACTTGCGGGCTACCTGGATTACTTTTATGGCTATATGCTGCCCCATGTTGGCTATTTAACCCAATTTGAACTATTACCCTATCGGGGTGGTCTGTTGATGCAAACCCCAGATGCTGATGCACCTAACCGGATTAACCCCTACCAGCCACTGCCGAAGCTTGGAGATATTTTTGCTGAATCGGAATATTGGGCGGAAGTATTAGAGGTGGCAGATGTTGGGCAACTCAATGAATTGATAGCTGCTGGCCAAGGTAACGATATCATGCGAGTAGCTGAAGCTTTACAAGAAAAAAAGGTCGCCCAGATTGCCGATCAATTTTGCAGTCGCCCCGAGGCCAGAATCATACTTATATCCGGGCCTTCATCTTCGGGCAAAACTACCTTTGCTCAGCGTCTTGGCGTTCAATTGCGGGTTAATGGCTTGAAACCGGTCTCCATCTCCCTGGATAACTACTTTGTTGATCGCGAAAAAACCCCCCTCGACGATA
>JBLNAS010000244.1:0-3726 GCA_050259475.1 Methylocystaceae bacterium | reverse complement strand
TTCCAACCAGCCAGCCTTATTTGACCGTTACGGCTCAGGTTAAGGGTGTGCGGACCGAGGCGATTGCGTATCAAACCAAAGTTACTACTGACCGTAAGTTGTCTGCTCGCCAAGTTAAAGTTAAACAACCAGGCCAGGAAGGTACTAAACAGGTAGCTTACGCTGTGCTTAAGAAAAATGGGGTTGTGGTTACAGCGCGGATTATCGCCGAGAATGTGACCAAAAAGCCAATCGATAAAGTAGTAGCCAAGGGTCCACGTGCAGTATATGAAGATAGCTACCAAGTAGCTTCCCGCGGTGTTATATCATTTTTAAGCGGTGGCTGGGCAAGACCTTTGGTTGGGAGCATTACCTGTCGATTTGGTGGCTATAAGGGTCACACCGGCATGGATATTGATGGTAATACCGGCGATGCTGTCCGGGCGGCTAAAGCCGGTAAGGTAACCTTTGCTGGCTATAGCGGTGGTTATGGCAAGAATGTGGTTGTTGATCACGGTAATGGCGTCAAGACTCGTTATGCTCACTGTTCAAAGCTGTATGTCAAATCGGGTGAGAAGGTAGCCGCCGGCGAGGTTATCGCGGCGGTTGGCTCTACAGGGCATAGTACGGGATCACACCTCCATTTTGAGGTTATCAGCAACGGAGGTTTTGTAAATCCCTCGAAGATTTTACGCTAACATCGAGTATTAATTAAAACCCCGGGCATTATCCCCGGGGTTTTAATGTGTAACAGATTTGGGCTGTCAATAACACAAATTACATAAATTGGACGAAGCCTAATGTCTCTCTTTGGCGTTATAATATAGGCCGGGAGGAGGAGAGGCATTATGTTAGGGACGGTTAATACACCAGCCAAGAACTTGGTTGGATTGGCAGTTTTACTGTGGTTAATTATATCGATCTTAACCGGGATAAAACCCTGGGCCGGACCGCGCGCATTGCTTAATGTGGTAGGCAGGTATATGATTGCGGAAGAGACCATGCTGCGTACTAATAGTTATCAAACCATAACCACCTCCAACTTTTTGGTACGTTATCAGGGAAGCCAGGAAAATGCACAGATGATTGCTCGAGCAGCGGAAGCCGCTCGTGGGTCCGTAGATAAATATTTTGGTCATACTATCGATAATCGCACCCCACTGGTGGTGTACGCGAGTACGGCAGAATTAGCTAATAGTATGGGCTGGGATCGCAGTCAACAGGCTATGGGTGTTTACTGGGCGGGGACTATCAGGGTGCTTGATCCAGCCGTTTGGGTCAAAAGCGATGATGCTTATGCTGATTTTTATCAGAATGGCCCGATGGTGCACGAGTATACCCATTTACAGATTGATTATCTCACCGGTGGTAATTATCCACGGTGGTTTACCGAGGGTATGGCTCAATACGTGGAAAAACGGGTGAATGGTTTTCAGTTTGCAGTTCCGGAGGGAAAACCATATACTATGGCTGAACTAAGTCGAAGATTTGATCGCCTGGATGAAGCCGAGGCCTACTGGCAATCCCTAACGGCGGTAGAGTATATTATAGAAAAGTATGGTGAAGAAGCACCATTTGAGCTGATGAAATTACTCAAAGCAGGTTATACCATGCCCGAAGCCCTGGACGAGGTTAGTGGTAGTTACGATCAGGTAGCAGCCGAACTCGATGCTAGGTGGCAGCAATAGCGGGCGAGGAGGTTTAAAATTGGAAGAAACATTTAAGCTGGAGGGCGGTTATCGCCTGCAAGGACAAGTTAAAATAAGTGGCGCCAAAAATGCTAGTTTGGTTATTATGTGTGCTGCCGTTTTGGCTGAAGGCACTACTATTTTAGAAAATGTGCCGCGTATACGTGATGTGGAAGTTATGACCGATATCTTGTCCCACTTGGGAGCTGACATTCATTGGAATGAAGATGGCGATCTCATTATGCATTGTCCGACCAGCATGAAAGTCGACACTCCTTATGAGCTTTCGCGTCAGCTGAGAGCATCTAATTTGTTGCTGGGTCCATTAGCGGGGAGATATGGTGAGGCTCGAATCAGCCTGCCTGGAGGATGTGACATTGGTTCTAGGCCGATGGATCTGCATCTGAAGGGCCTAGCTGCCCTTGGGGCTACGGTAAGTCTTGAACACGGCTATATTGAAGCTCAAGCTAAGCATTTACAAGGTGCGCGGATCTATCTCGACTTTCCCAGTGTGGGAGCCACCGAGAACATTATCATGGCTGCAGCTATTGGCCACGGCCAGACGATATTAGAAAATGCGGCTAAGGAGCCGGAAATCGTTGATTTAGCTAATTTTATTAACGCCATGGGGGGCAAAATACGGGGAGCAGGTACCGATATAATCCGGGTCGACGGGGTAGAGCGATTGCAGGCCACCCGTTATCCGGTCATTCCCGATCGGATTGAAGCCGGAACCTATATGGCGGCAGCGGTGATTACTGGTGGTGAAATAGCCATTAATAATATTATTCCTACCCATCTGCACCCGATTACCGCTAAGCTGAGGGAAATGGGTGCCCTAGTTGAAGAAATGGAAGATGGCTTATTGGTTATCGGGCCCGAGAAGATACGGCCGGCGGATATAAAGACCTTGCCCTATCCGGGATTTCCCACCGATATGCAATCACAGATGCTGGCCTTGCAAGCGGTAGCAGACGGTACCAGTGTAGTGGTGGAAAATGTCTTTGAAAACCGGTTTCAGATTGTCGATGAATTTAAACGCATGGGTGCTGAGATGAAGGTTGAGGGGCATACCGCCGTGGTTAAGGGAGTACGGAATTTAACCGGGGCGCGGGTGAAAGCTACAGATTTGAGGGCGGGTGCGGCTCTGGTTTTAGCCGGACTGGTAGCGACTGGTATCACTGAAATTGATAATGCCCATTATATTTATCGGGGCTACGAAAACATTCGGGAAAAGCTCATGGAGCTGGGAGCTCGGATAAACTAAAATTATAGTTTTTAAAATAGCTAGCGTGAAAGTGGCAGGGAGATGGTGGTAGTCACCAGCAAATCCCTGTCACTTTCTATTTTTAGTTTGCCACCATAGCTTTCGATTACGCGAGCGGCTAGCCATAGTCCTAGGCCAGAATGTCCGGGCTTGGTAGTGGAGAAGGGCTTAATGCTAGTTAGGTCTAGTGTTAAGGGCCCGGCAGTACTATTAGTGATCGTTAGGTATGCGTGTCCTTGGACTCGTTGTAAGCGTAGGTCAATAACCTCACCGGGTCGACTAGCTTCCAGCGCATTTTGCAGCAACTCGGTTATCGCTAGCCCGAGCTTTTCGCTGGTTACCCTAACTGGAAGTGGGCAAGTAGGGAAGGGCAAGGTTAACCATACTCCTTGCGCTATAGCTAGAGGGGTAAAGGAACCACTAAATTGAGCTGCCAAATCACGCAGATCAAATTCTTCGGCCATCTCATAAGCACTGCCGGCCATAATGGAGAAGACTTTTAGCGATTTCTCAATTTGTTCTAGTTCTTGCTGAATCAGTGGTGTCCAAGCTGCCGCAAATTCGCTATCATGCTGGGCAGCTAAGGTAATAAATCCCTTGAGAGCACAGAGCGGGTTGCCTACCTGATGGACAAATTCCTCTGCCAAACGGCCAAGTAATTGCTCGTTTTCAGCGGTCCCCTCCCTTCTCGGGTAGGATGGCTTGTCGGATTCTGCAAGAACCAAGGAACCAATAACCACATTTTGGTTGTATATTGATGAACCTTGTTCCGTGGTAAAAGAATTTGTAGAA
>JBLNAS010000243.1:0-2576 GCA_050259475.1 Methylocystaceae bacterium | reverse complement strand
TTATTTGCGGCCTTACTTACCCAGGATGCGGGGGTGATCATATCCTTGCTTGACCGGGCGATAGCCGGTGGCCGAGAAAGCAGCCGATTAATCCAGCAACTTATGACCTACACCCGTGATTTGCTGGTAATTAAAACCATGGGGCAAGAAGCACAGATTAGCGCCGTATCACCGTCAGCTCGAAAAGGGCTGACCCAGCAGGCTGAGTTAGTCGACTATGAACGGTTGCTTAAAGGTTGGGAACTCTTCAGTACAGCAGCCGAGGCTATGCGATTTAGTGACAGCCAGCGGCTGCAATTAGAATTGGTATTACTGCAAATGGCTGAGTTATGGGCAACACCCTCAATGGTTAAGCCGGCCAAGGAGAAAGCAACCCCCGTAGCTCGGGAGAAACCAGAGGTTAGTAGCTCCAAGACGACTAGCAGCGAGGAAGCTTTGAATTGGAATCAGGTAGTAGATCAGGTCAAAGCTCGCAAAGTTACAGTATCAGCCTTGCTGGCGCCCGCGCGTTTGGTGGGGATTCAGGAGAACATGATAGTAGTCGGTTATCGCAAAGGCTATAAGTTCCATCGTGAGCGTATGCTGGAAAAAGAAAACCGCGAATTGCTAATTAGTGTTTTGACTGAAATGTTGGGGCGACCCATGGAAGTTAGTTTTGTTTCCCTGGATGACGGTGCTGATGAAGATCCGATTGTTAAGAAACTGACGGAGGCTTTTGGTGCTGACCGGGTGCATATAAAAGATTGATATGAGAGTTAGGAGGATATTGAAATGGCCAAAGGTGGTTTTGGGAATTTTGGCGGCGGCAATATGAATCAGATGATGAAACAAGCGCAAAAGCTGCAGGAACAGATGAACCAGGTACAGGAAAACCTGGTCAACATGACCGTGGAAGCCACATCGGGTGGTGGTATGGTCTATGTGAAAGTCAATGGGCGCCAGGAAATAATGACATTAACGATTAAACCCGAAGCGGTTGACCCTGATGATGTAGAAATGCTACAGGATATGGTTCTGGCCGCAGTTAATGAGGGATTAAAGAAAGCAAGCGAAATGGCGAATGATGCCATGGGGAAACTAACCGGGGGCTTAAATCTGCCCTTCTAATAGCTAATGGGGGAGGCGTCCATCATGCGTTTGGCACGCCCACTGGAGAATTTAATCGATGAGTTTGGCAAGCTGCCGGGAATTGGGCCCAAGAGTGCCCAGCGCCTAGCCCTATATATAATGAAATTACCACCTTCAGAAGTGGAGAACTTGGCGCGCTCCCTAACTAATGCTAAAGAAAAGGTATTTTCCTGCAGCCGCTGTGGTAATCTAACTGACCGTGACCCTTGTCTGGTATGCTGCGATGAAAGCCGCAATCACCAGCTGGTATGTGTGGTCGAAGAGGCGAGTGATGTAATTGCCATGGAGCGAGCAGGCTTTGAAGGGGTTTACTCAGTATTAACACCTCAAAGTACAGGTACTGATTTGCTAACCTCTTTCAACCCCGAAGGCTTAGTCGAAAAGCTTGTGGAGCGAGGAGCAACCGAAGTGCTGATGGCTACTAACCCAGACCTGCAGGGGGAAGTGGTGGCCAGGATGCTAGCGGAAGCTGCACGGCGACGAGGTCTAACCGTGACCCGATTGGCACATGGGCTGCCAGTGGGGGGCGATATTGAGTTTGCTGATGAAATCACTCTCCGCCAAGCGATAAAAGGGAGAAAAGAGATATAAGTATGGACAAGGCCGCATACCTATTTAGCAGCAGCTAGAAAGGGGATGCGGCTTTTTTATGGCTTTATTAATAAGAGATTGGTTTACCCACAGGCTCTATCCCGATCGTATTGTCGTCGGCTTGCGAGCCGAATTGCAACTGGCGTACCAATCCCTGCAGGTAGTCTATAATCAGTTCGATCAAGCCATGGAATACGACCTCATTGATGCCAGCACTTACGAAATAAAAGCGGCCGAGCTGCGTTATAACTGGTTACTGAGACAAGCTAAGCAGGCATGGGCACTGCAAGCTAGGGAGGGGTAGGCATGACAGCGATAAACTTGGTAATGGTGGCTCTAATTGGAATTATCGTGATTACTTTGTTTATTTATATCTTACTGGGGCCAATGCGCTTGTTGTGGAAGTTGATTATTAATTCCATGTTTGGTATTTTGCTCTTGCTCTTAACTAATTTTATCGGCAGTTATTTTGCCTTCATGTTACCGATCAACTTGGCTACCGTGCTTATAGCAGGCTTTCTGGGGGTGCCCGGTATATTATTATTGGCTGGTTTTAAGCTGTTGGTTTAATCTTATAGTAGTCTGAGTAGAAGAAGGAAGTCCCTGTGGGGGAAATTACCAGGTGAGATCACCCTAAAGGTGAGTGGAATCCAACATCTTTTCAGCCGAAGAAAATACCTTCTGAAAGCAGCAGGCCCCCGGGTGCTTTATCAAGCATTCCGGGGGCTTAAGTGTTGCCTCGAAAAAGGAGGTGTTATCCTTTTTCGAATTTGGGGGTAGGGGGGGTTAGTTATATAATGCTTCAACCTCATTCTTAAAGGTCTCAAACACTATGCGGGTTTTAATTTTGAAGGTCG
>JBLNAS010000242.1:0-6723 GCA_050259475.1 Methylocystaceae bacterium | reverse complement strand
GCGAGCAGTAACTTTAAGCGTATATTTCCCCGGTTGTAGAATAGGCAATTGCCAGTCAAGGGCAGCAAACGCCCTCCCGGTTCGATTATAGACTGACTTCTCCCCCTGGGGATTAGTAAGTGTCATTTGATACTTGACTGATGCTGCAGCCTGCAATTGGCTACCATAGCTATTTAGAGTTACTACCGGAGCGTCACCAGTACGATAAGTCTGACTCGTGGTCAGGTTAACAAAGAAAGGTAACCGCACCGGTAGTTGCGAAGTACCGCTACCAGCCATCAAATCAGCGGTCAAGGCATGATAAGTAATTCGCCAGGAAGTAAGATTATCTGGCAGTTTAAATTGCACCAAAGACCGACCTTCCGCATCAGTCACCAAATTCGCAAATAATACGGTATCTCGGAAGTCTCTACGTTCTCCGGCACCTTCGCCACCTTGCTCGGCACCACCACTCAATTGGGGATGATAGTGTGACTTCCAAGTGCTGAGCACTGGGTTCAAATATTCACCGTAAAGGTTGCCTAACAAATCAACCCTTTGATCCATTAATTTATAAAGTGCTTCATCAACCAGATTTAGATTGAGATGAGCATTTTTAACCGGTTTTTGCAGTTTATCCTTAACCAGCACCGACAATTTAACCGTATCTCCGGGCCGGTATTCCTTTTTATCCGGTTGCACGATTATCTTGAGTTCCCGGCTTTGCCGGTCAAAGCCTACCGCATAGCCTCCGCTTTCCTGATAAGTTTCACCATCAAAGTAAACTCCGTAAACATTGGTATTGGGAATGTCAGCTTCCCGAAATACAAATTCATAGCTAGATTGCTGGCTAACTTGATAAGAGGTAATATCCGTTTGCCCCTGGAAAAATAGTACGGGGTTACCCTGCGGTGCAAGTTGCTGCGTATTTAACATCATATTCAGGTTAACTTTATCACCTGGTTGATATGATTCCCTCTGGGGGTCCTTCAGAGAATAATACTTATAGCTGTAGTTATCATCATAGAATTCGCCGACATATACCCGTGCTCTACCTTCTCTCCCCTTTTCATCAGGCGAGGTGAGTTCAATATAATAAGAATAGCCTTTATCCAGCGTACCAGTATACTCTGCTACCCCCTGCTGATTGGTTGTCAGGTCTATATTACCTACTAATTGGGTATTAAACTCATAATCATATATGGGCAGTACCTTCTTATTAATATAATCGTAGGTTTCACCAGTTTTAGTGCGGGTCCAGACTTCCTTATATAGCCGTCCCTTAATCTGTCCACCTGCTATCGGAGTTTTAAGATAATTGTCTTCACTAACATATCCACCAGCATCAACCTGGGTCAGATCAACCCGATTCAATCTAGTAGTTAGTGAGAAGCTATCACCCTTACTTTTGGCTTCTGCACGCACATTAACGGCACTAGGAAAAACGAGCACGCCATTGTAATCACCGATATCTCCACTTTCAGGCTGTGAAGTATTAGCATTAAAATATTCGTAGTTAAACGGAGCGAAGTTATCGGCAGCATAACTACCTGTATAAGGCACCGTCGCCTCGCCTTGGAGATTAGTGGTTACTTTGCCTTCTTTACCATTTACGTAGTATTTGAGGTTCAAATTAGGTACCGCGGTTCCCTCAAAGAAAGTAGATTTAATAGCATAATTAACTTGTTCTCCGGCCAAGATAGCCTTTCTGTTTGGCTTGACTGTTAACTGATATGCCGGTTTTTGATAGGTCTCCACCGAGAAACCACGAGATACTAAAGCTACTTTCCCGAGTTTTAACTCCAGGTAATAATAGCCCGGCTTTAACATCGGTAAATGGAGTTTGCCGGCAAAGGTATTGCCCTGTAGTTTTAGACTCTGGCTAATCAGCGGTGTCGAAGTATGCTGCTCGGAATAATAGTAGTCGCCACCCCATAATTCCATGGTTAAATTGGTTTCCGGCATCACGTTCTTACCCCGCGGGGTCATAACCCCCCAATAATGAACGGTATCACCCGGTAAATATAATTCCCGATCAAGATAAAGGTATTTCCAGTAGTTCTGCCGGGTATCAAAACCTTGGCTCAGAGATTTAAATTCCCTATCGAGCGGAATAACCAGTTCTTTAGCCCCACTCTTCAGCAGGGCATAACCCGCTTGATCCCAAGTCGAGTTTTCATCTAGAAGCACCACACCTCGGTCATCACCAAGTATGGCTAACTTTTGCTTATTTACCCACACCTGAACCTTTTCAGCCGGTGCTTTGATAGCTACATCATTGACCCAGAGCAGACTTTTCTTCTGACTTTGAGCCCGGTAGACTGCCAGGTCACTGACCTGGAAAATTGCCTGCCGTGTCTGTGGCCCCGCCTTGATTTCCATGAGATAGTAGCCGGCGGGCATAGGTGCGGGGAGGGCGATAAAATATTTATATTTACTGGCTGGCTTAAAGACGGTATCGTAACTAAGCACACGGGTGAATTTGCTGGCATCCTGCCGGAATTTACTATCAGCATAGCTGCACCAATATGGAATTTTAGCGATGCTGTTCATAGCTTGGCCAAAGCTATCAGCATCGGGATAACGATAAATGTCAACCTGAGGATGTGGTACGGTGGCTCCCGTGCCAGATGATACCGGGAAGGTGGGGGTTTGTTTGGTATTGAATTCTGTTAGTCGGTTTTCTAAATCAAATATGAACTCATGCTCCGTCGCGGTAGTGGAATTAGTTTCAAAACGCAGAATATGATTCTCCGCGATCGACTCCCGGCCATCTTTTTGGGGCAGCCCCTTTTTAAGGGTAACGGTATATAAGGTAGCTGGTTGCAATGATTGTGGGATAAAGACCAGGGTTTGTTTATGCTTCTCAAAACGGCCTTCTGTCTTAGGGGCTATCGTTATATATTTAATCGCTTGGTTTAAATCAAAATCTTCTTGGGAAAAAGTGAATTCGATGCCGGTGTCAACTGGTACGCCTACGGTTTCGGTTCGCGGCATGGTGCCCAGAAGAGTAAAACTACCAATAGTTTGAAAAGCCCAGCTCAAACTCTCCTGTGCCTTATTCGATGGATCAAAAGCAAACTTATATACAGTGTTAACAGCTAACTTTTCCCGCGGTACTATTTCAAAGTTTCTGCTATCCTTTTCCTTGATATCGTAACCCAAGGCGGGGGCTATCTGGAGGCTGCTTTTAACCACACTCATATTAATCGGGTTTTCGCAGGTAAGTAAAAAGGAGGATTCCCGCTTAACTCCATTCTCATTCTGCTGCAGGGCGGTAATCGTTATCTCACCAGCATTAGCTGACTTGGGTCGCGACCCATTAAAACTACTCCAAATGATAAAACCGATTATCACAACGGCAATGGCAGCTATCCCCCACTTAAGTTGAGACGATGATATCTTAATATGACCGAGCCAGCTAATTTTTGCATTCCCCAAGTGATCCTTTTGCGGTTTCTCCTCGTTCCCCATAATCCAATCCCCCATCTTTCTTAAGCCACCAAAATCTTATATAGACAATAATCCCTGTCATTCTAAAACTTACAGCTATCCTACCATTCGCGATAACTCCCCGATTATCCTGGTGTTTGACCAGAGTCATCTTGATCACCAATCTCAAAATTCAATTTTCCGTTCACCGTTTCAGCACCTACCATGTTGCCATTTATAGTAATTTTAGGATATATTTCCGAATAGAGGCTTCATTAATTAGATAGAGGAAGCCAGCATGGGGAGTTAAAAGGGAGAGATAATTATGAATTGGCAAGACGAATACCGTAGTAAATTGACCACTGCTGGCGAGGTTGCCAAAGTGGTCCAGTCGGGTGATGTTATCGGTTTTGGAGGTGGCACTGCTATCCCGACTGCCATTGCCGAAGCTATCGGCCAACGAGCTTCTGAACTGCGTGGCGTCAAAGTGTGCCAGGGTTTTGCGGTAGCCCTTCATGAGTATATGAAACCGGTACACAAAGATAGCTTTCATATTGAAACTATCTTTATCGGACCGGCGGAACGCCTCTGTATTGAATGGGGAACCTGCGACTTCGTGCCGAATCATCTCGGAAGTATGCGCAAATGGGCCTTAGCTGCCGATATAAACAAGGCAGCGATCTCAGTTACTCCACCGGATGAGAATGGATATTTCAATCGTTCACTTTTTGGTGGGTTAACTCCTAATGCCGTTATTGATAAGCTTGATTACCTGGCAGTAGAGGTTAATAATAACAATCCCTGGTTGGTAAGTGATGAATTCCAGGTTCACATTTCACAAGTTGATGCGATTGTAGAAAATACCCACCCGCTGTTTGAAATACCGGAAATACCGATTACTCCGGTTGAAGAAAGCATTGCTCATATCATTGCCGATATGGTTAATGATGGTGATACTGTGCAGCTCGGTTTAGGGGGTCTGGCCAATTGTGTCGGCCACTTTCTTAAGGATAAACGCCATCTGGGGGTTCATTCCGAAGTTTTTTCCAACGCCATAATGGAGCTTATTAAGTGCGGAGCAGTTGATAACAGCTGTAAGACCTGGCTACCGGGCAAGACTAGCTATACCTTCGCGGTAGGAACCCATGAACTCCATAATTTTTTGCATCTTAACCCGGATGTGATAGCTTTCGAGATCGAGACTACCAATAATCCTAATATTATCGCTCAGATTGATAATATCGTCTCGGTAAACAATGCCTTAATGATAGACTTATCCGGCCAGATTGCTGCTGAATCAATCGGACCAGTTCAGTACAGTGCGACCGGAGGCCAGGTCAACTTTGTGTTAGGAGCACAAATGGCCAAGAATGGTCGCAGTATCATTGCGTTACCATCTACTTATACCAACCGAAACGGCGAAACCAAATCAAGGATTGTAGACCTATTACCAAGAGGTACGGTGGTTACAACCTCTCGTAACGATGTCCAGTGGATTGTCACCGAATATGGAGCGATCTATCTCTCTAACAAATCAATATCTGAACGTGCTAGGCGATTAATTTCGATTGCTCATCCAGATTTCAGGGATGAACTGGTGTTTGAGGCTAAAAAGCTGAAATGGCTTTAGTGGTTGGCGTAGCGTAATAAGGTTTTCGGTCCAGGAATGATACCCTTTATTGTGGTGCTGTTCCTGGACTTTATTTGTCGGTTGCTTTTGGCTTCATTTGATAGGCTTGACCAGATAAAACCTTCATGTGTTTACCACACTTTGTACAGGTTAGATAACGAGGATGGCTGGAATTAATAACCTCAAAATGATGGTGGCAATTAGGACATGATACTTTTTTGACCATCATGGTTTTGATAGCAAAATACATGTTGAACGGGTTAGGCATTAATCAGATCCTCCTCCTCCACAATACTTGGCGAAATCCATGAGCTGAGAAGCGGTTCCCATGGTGATTAGAGTATCTTGGGCCCGAATGAATTCATAACTGTGCGGATTAATGATAACTTCACCATTATCTCGTCTTATCGTCACCACTACTGCACCAGTCTTCTCACGAATTCTACTATCAGCGAGACTGACATCAATCAGACAACTGGATGCGGGAACTTGATAGCTTCGTATGGTTAATGGTTCCTCCCTGATGATATCCATAGTAAAGTTGGAGACCAGATTATGATAATCTCTAATATAATAATTCTCGAGATACCTGATTACTTCTTGCTCTGGTAAGTCAAGATGGATTATCATCTGTCTGGCCATTTGGACTCCTGCCTCTTGTTCCGGCTGTACTACTTCAAAAGCCCCGGCATCTAATAATAATTGCTTTTCCCAATCAGAATGGGCCCGGGCAATAATCTTTAATTGGGGATTTATTTTAAGTAACTTTTTTATAGTTCGTTCATTTACAATCGCATCTGGCAGGGTTATTAATGCTAATTTTGCCTTGCGCACCGCTACTTGTTTGAGCACACTTAAATTGGAAGCATCCCCATAAACATAGGGTATCTGTTGTGCCTTCAAATGCATTACAGCCCGAAAATCATAATCAATTACCCTATAAGGTATACCAATGGTTCGTAATGCTGTTCCAACCTGTTGCCCTACCCGTCCAAAACCACAAAGCAATACATAGTCGGTCATTTCCGAATCGAGCTCCGCTTCATAGTCGTCAACTCCAGTTTTCGTTCTCGTCAATTTGTTATACCAAATCGGGCTCCAATGCATGAAAGTCGGAGCTGCGAGCAGAGTTATTAAAGTGCTGGCTAGGATTGCATTATAGATTAATGGATTTAGAATGCCAGAATCTAAGCCAACTTGAGCCATAACAAAAGAAAACTCGCCGGTTTGCATCAATCCCATGCTGACATAAAAGGCAATGCGTTTATGATATCTAAAAGCTCGGGTAACCAGATAAAACAATAAGAATTTTAACGGTATGATTAATAAAAGCAATATGGCTAAGAGATGAATATCGGCGAATAAAGCATTGGGGTCAATCAACATACCCGCCGAGACAAAGAATAGGATAACAAAGGCGTCCCGCAGGGTTGCCACTTTTCCTAACAGCTCATGGGCGTAGTCCGAATCACTTACCAGTAATCCAGCTACAAAGGCACCTAGTGAAAATGAGGCACCGATGTAGTTGAATATCGTAGCCACACCCATACCTAGACTCAAAGCCAGAACCGCGACAGCTCCCGGTTGGTCCAGTCGCGAGCCGGTGTTCTGGCCCGAGTGGGTCGAGAAGGTGGATATCGCCGCTGCCGCCTAGGCCGGCGGCTTCACCGACGGGAAAATCT
>JBLNAS010000241.1:0-3136 GCA_050259475.1 Methylocystaceae bacterium | reverse complement strand
ACCGGATGACCGGTCGGGTTACCTGTAAAAAATGTAAAGCCGTGTATCATCTTAAATTTAACGCACCCAGCCAGGAAGGTATTTGTGATAAGTGCGGTGGAGAATTGATCCAGCGTGCTGATGATACTGGTGAGACTGCCAAAAAGCGGCTTACGGTATATGAAGCAGAGACCAACCCGCTACGTGGTTATTATGAAGTGCAAGGAATCCTCTCTATTGTTGACGGCAACCGCGGTAAAAGCGATGTATTTGCTGATATCAAAGTTGCTTTGGAGAAAAGTGCCTAATGATTGTCCTTAAAAATGACCCGGAAATTAGCTTGATGCGGGAAGCCGGTAGGCTGGTCGCCCAGACCCTGGATGTTATCCGCCAAGCCGTAAAGCCCGGGGTGACCACCGGCAAATTGGATGCGTTAGCCGAAGATTTTATTGTCAGTCATAACGCGCGTCCAGCCTTTAAAAACTATCAGGGGTTTCCTGCCACCATCTGCGCTTCGATAAATGAAGAGGTGGTGCATGGAATACCCGGCAAGCGTGTGCTCAATGAGGGAGACATCATCAGTATTGACATTGGCGCTTTTATTAACGGTTGGTGTGGGGACTCCGCGATCACGGTTCCGGTGGGTGAAGTGTCCGGAGAACTCCTCGAACTGATTAAGGTCACTGAGGAGTCTTTATATAAGGGTATTGAGCAGGCGGTCGCAGGAAATACCCTGGGTCGGGTCAGCAATGCTGTACAGTCCCATGCTGAAGCCCGGGGGTATGCAGTGGTCAGACAATATGTGGGACATGGAATTGGACAGAAAATGCATGAAGATCCTCCGGTTCCCAATTATGGCCGCCCCGAACGGGGACCAGTACTAAAGCCCGGAATGACCTTGGCCATTGAGCCAATGATCAACCTGGGAGTATCTGAAGTTTATACTCGGATGGATAATTGGACGGTGGTAACCCGTGATGGCAAAGCATCAGCGCATTTTGAACATACCATTGCCATCACCGACCACGGACCAGTCATCCTCACCCTTCCTTAATGAGGAGGAGGTGAATGGGGTGAACGATGATGCAACCATGTTAGGTAGTCTGGTTTATTCCCGGCAAGGGCGGGATATGGGCAAACCATTCCTGGTGGTGGGGCAGATCAATGAACGCTATGTGCTGATAGCGGATGGCGATTTACGTCACCTTGACAACCCCAAACTTAAGAACCTGCGTCACCTGAGTCTCTCCAGAGTAAAATCAGAAGAGCTTATCCAGGCACTGGCGCGGGGGGAACCGCTAGAAAACCATCGTTTACGTAAACTGGTCAGAGAACTGGCGGTAGTAGATCAGGAAGTCAGGGAAGGAGGGTCTGATATTGGCTAATAAGGACGATGTGATTGAGGTAGAGGGTAAGGTGATTGAACCATTACCCAATGCCATGTTTAAAGTGCAGCTAGAAAACGGCCATAAGGTCCTCGCTCATATCTCCGGCAAAATGCGGATGAATTTTATTCGTATTCTCCCTGGAGATCGAGTAACGGTAGAGTTGTCTCCGTACGATTTGACCCGTGGCCGGATCGTATACAGGTTTAAATAGGCGAAGGAGGTTTATCAAATTGAAAGTCAAACCTTCGGTTAAGCCCATGTGTGAGAAATGTAAAATCATTAAACGCCATGGCAAGGTAATGGTAATCTGCGAAAACCCTAAACACAAGCAGAAACAAGGTTAAGAGTCTGGAGGTGAGATAATTGGCCAGAATAGCAGGTATAGACCTACCGCGTGATAAGCGGATTGAAATAGCCCTAACCTATATCTTTGGTATCGGTAGACCGACGGCCAATCAGATCCTAGTGGAAACTGGGATTAGCCCTGATACCCGAGTTAAGGATCTGACTGAAGAAGAAGCCAACAAACTGCGCGAGTATATTGACCGCCAGATCAAGGTAGAAGGCGACCTACGCCGTGAAGTTTCTATGAATATTAAACGGCTTATGGATATCGGTTGCTACCGTGGAATGCGTCACCGTCGCGGTCTTCCGGTTCGGGGACAGCGCACTAAGACTAATGCCCGTACCCGTAAAGGACCACGCCGCACGGTGTCAGGTAAGAAGAAGAAGTAGGGCATAAAAAGGAGGACTTTACCACATGGCGCGCAGAAATGTTACTACCCGAGTCAAGAGACGGGAAAAGAAAAACATCGATCGCGGTATTGCGCATATCCGCTCAACTTTTAATAATACTCTGATTACTATTACCGACCGTAATGGCAATGCTATATCCTGTGCCTCGGCCGGTACCTCCGGGTTCAAGGGGTCGCGCAAAAGCACTCCCTTTGCTGCTCAGCAGGCAGCAGAGACCGCAGCCCGCGCTGCTATGGAACATGGCATGCGTGAGGTCGAGTGTTATGTTAAGGGACCGGGGGCTGGACGTGAAGCCGCCATTCGTTCCCTGCAGGCCACCGGGCTAGAAGTCAGTGCTATCCGGGATGTAACTCCCATTCCGCATAATGGCTGCCGGCCACCCAAGAGAAGAAGAGTATAAGGAGGGACCACCAAAGTGGCAAGGTACACCGAAGCAGTATGCCGCCTATGCCGCCGTGAAGGCGAGAAGTTATATCTAAAAGGCGATCGTTGCTATTCCGAGAAGTGTTCGGTTGAAAAACGGCCTTACCCTCCCGGAATGCATGGTAATGGCAAAGGTCGGCGCAGTAAGCAGACAGACTATGCGCTTCAGCTTAGAGAAAAGCAGAAGGCTAAACGGATCTATGGCGTGCTCGAGCGGCAGTTCCGCAATTACTTTGAAAAAGCGGAACGTATGCAGGGCGTAACCGGTGAGAATTTGCTTATTCTACTGGAACGTCGTTTGGATAACGTGGCCTATCGCATGGGTTATGGTGCTTCTCGTAAGGAAGCCCGCCAGCTCGTAAATCATGGTCATTTCACCATCAATGGTAAAAAGGCCTCTATTCCCTCAATGCTGGTTAAGATCGGTGATGTAGTTGAAGTTAAGGGTAAGAGTAAGGAATCACTAAAATTCAAGGATATTCAGGCTCAGGCCGGATTTAAGTCAGCTCCCGATTGGCTGGAAGTTGATGTAGAAAATCTCAAGGGTCGGGTAGTTGCCTATCCGAAACGTGAGGAAATTGATGCGACAA
>JBLNAS010000240.1:0-2652 GCA_050259475.1 Methylocystaceae bacterium | reverse complement strand
GATATTAAATGTGCTTATGATGCTGCCTGGCAATTGCAAGTAAAACTATCAGTAATGATGGAAAAGGAACGTGGTCTACTCCAGCGACGTAATGATTTGGAATTGCAGTTGCAGGATATGGAAGCCATGGTAACCCGAGGAGAAGGCTTAGTTGACCGCCTGGGTATGGTGGTAAGTCTGCTCAGAGGGCAGGCTGAAACCTTTATCGATCAGCTGCGAGAGTCGGAACAAAAACAGGTATTTGCGTTATGGATTTTGAAAGCCCAAGAGGAGGAACGGCATAAAATTGCCCGTGAGCTTCATGATGGGCCGGCTCAAACCATGGCGGGTTTAATTATGAAATTGGAATACCTGGAACGAACCAGCAAGGATAAGGTGGAGCAGCTACCGGAAGAACTGGCTAGTGTTCGCCAGGGTATTCGGGATAATCTAGCTGATATTCGCCGGATTATTTTCGACCTGCGTCCACCGCAGTTAGATGCCCGTGGTCTGGTCGGTTGTATTAGTGATTATCTTAGCGAATTTGAGACCCGTTATAACATTACTACTGATTTGCAAGTGGTAGGTAATAAAATAGTTACTATCGCCTTAGAAAAGGCTCTTGAATTTACCCTATTTAGGGTTATTCAGGAAGCACTAAATAATATTGCCCGTCATTCGGGAGCTAATTATGCCAATATAAAATTAGAGATCGCGGATCAGAGCGTTAATCTTATGATTAAGGATAATGGCTGTGGATTTGATACCAAGACACTGGACAAGCACCCTGGCCTGGATTCTGGTCATGGCATTGCCGGTATGCGAGAACGGGTAGGCATTTTAGGCGGCAAATTGACCATTCAGAGTGGGAAAGACCGAGGAACCCGATTGATTGCGAGGTTACCACGATAAGTGGGAGGGAGACTAATTGCCAGAATATATTAAGGTGGTTATAGCAGATGATCATGCCCTAGTTAGGGATGGCATGGCTAAACTAATGGAACTTAATAAAATGATTGAGGTCGTAGCAGTAGCTGGTAATGGTGAGGAAGCGATTGAGTGCTGTCGCCGAACCCTGCCAGATTTGGTGCTGATGGATGTCAATATGCCAGGGGTAAATGGGGTTCAAGCTACTCGAGTTATAAAACGTGAAATGCCGCAGGTTAAAATCATTGCGGTTACGGTTTATGAGGATGAGCAGGTGGTAGAGATGGTTAAGGCCGGGGTATCTGCTTATGTCCTAAAAGATGTGCCGGGTGAAGAATTGATGTCTACTATCCTCAAAGTGATGGAGGGTAATGTCGTTATTCATCCAAGGGTAGCTAACCGGGTGATCAAGGAATTGAACCGGGTGGATCAGCGGCGACCGGAGTTCCAGCTTACTCGTCGGGAAAGAGTTATCTTGGAGTGTCTGGTTAAAGGATTAGCGAATAAAGAAATGGCAGCGGCCATGGATATCAGTGAAAAAACGGTCAAGAACCATTTGACCAGTATCTTTCGCAAACTGGATGTCAAGGATCGTACCCAGGCGGCGGTATTTGCGATAAAAAACGGTTTAGTATCAGTTGATTAATAGCCAGTGGTTAATACATAGCATAAAATGTATAAGGAATAAGGGGATAAGGGGAGTTGCCCGTGACGGGCTGGATCCTTTTATGGCTTGTACTACTAATCTGGAGCGGTATGCTATTTTTAATACTGTTATCAAATTCAACTATGCTAAAGATAATACATCGCCTAAAGGGCTATGCGACCTCAATATGGTGTGCTAAAATTTGTAAATACAGAATATTCTGCAAAAAACAACTTTCCCGCCATATGATAGACTAAGAAGTAATATTTTCCTTAAGAGGTGGATATCATGTATGACCTGTTGATGGATATGATGTTTCCTCAACAGGCCTGTGCCCTTTGTCAGCGTCCCGGTTTATTCTGGAGTCGTAAACCGTGGTGTGCTGATTGCGACCGGGAGATAAGCCAAGCAGGTAATAGTAAAAGTCATTGTAATGTTTGCGGTAAGTACCTGTGCAGCGGGGGGGAATTCTGTGTTGATTGCAGAGAGAACGCACCTCCTTTTTTTGTCGCTCGGGCAGTAGGGCCTTATGAGGGTAAAATAAAAAAAGCGATTAAACTGCTAAAATTTGTTGGTCAGCGTAATCTGGCTCGTCATATGGGCGAAATAATGGCTGATGTGGTCAAGCGTGATACTAGATATGAAGGCATTGACCTGATTGTACCGGTTCCGATTACCAATAATAGCTTAGCGCACCGGGGATTTAATCAAGCTGAGCTACTATCTACTCGCATTAGCCATTGCTTGAAAAAGCCATCAAGAAGCGATATCTTGTTACGTATAAGGGAAACACCCAGTCAACGAGAATTGACCCGTGAACTACGGGAGGAAAACCTCAAAGATGCCTTCTATATTAAGAATAATCGCGGCATTGAGAACAAAAAGATACTACTGGTAGATGATGTTTATACCACCGGATCTACTACGCGTGAATGTACCAAAGAATTGCTGGCTGGTGGCGCAAAGGAAGTAGTGGTTATAATCTGGGCAGCCGGTCAGGGATATTAGGGGGAGAGTGATTTAATGGCAAGTGTAAGGAATTGCCCCGTATGCGGAAAAGTTTTTACCTATGATGGCAATCGTAACTTGTGTCCCCGCTG
>JBLNAS010000239.1:0-3102 GCA_050259475.1 Methylocystaceae bacterium | reverse complement strand
GCACCTAACCAATTAAATTTTGCCGCCGCCACAAACTCTTTGAGATATTCAAACTCTTCTTCACTCTCTCCCGGAAAGCCCACCATAACAGTAGTTCTGAGGGTTATCCGGGGGATCAGTTGCCGCAACTGATTGATAGTTTGCCATACCCTTTCCTGGTTATACTGGCGATTCATTCGAGAAAGTACTTGGTCATGGCCGTGTTGAACCGGTAGATCAAGGTAAGGTACAACTTTATCTGATTTTGCCATAGCCTCTATTATGCTCTCATTTAGATGGGTGGGATGGGCATATAAAACCCGTAGCCATTCTAACCCATCTATTTGATTAAGCTCTGTTAACAGCAACCTAAGATCAAACTCATTATATCGGTAAGCTGTGGTATCCTGAGCTACCAGTACTAATTCCTGGCAACCATTTTCTACTAAGTGTTGTGCTTCGGCAATAATTGACTGGGGTTGACGGCAACGTAAATTACCTCTAATACCAGGAATGGCACAATATGAACAACGGTTATGACATCCTTCCGCAATTTTAAGGTAAGCCCATCCCTTCGGAGTTGAGAGTACACGGGGCCCTTCCTCTTGAAACTTAGTGGGTTGCCCCTGAACCAAATTCGGTCTTTCCCCCTTCAGGGTCCGGGTTATTAGCTCATCAATCAGTTGGGGATTTCCAACTCCCATTAGGCCATCAATTTCAGGCATTTCTCTTAATAATTCATCAGCATAACGTTGCGCCAAACAACCAGTGACTAACAATAATTGTGCTGGTAATAAGCTGGCAGCAGTATCAAGGATGGTGGAGATCGCTTCTTCTTTGGCTGCCTCGACAAAACCACAGGTATTTACCACTACAATATCAGCCTGTTTAAGTTGGGAAGTAATGGTATGTTGTTTGCTTACCGACCCCATCATGATTTCGGTATCTACTTGGTTTTTGGGACATCCTAGACTAATAAATCCAATCTGCAAAATAAAGCACCTCATTTATTTGGTAAAAAAGAGCCAGGGATTTTGGCCTGGCTTTACTGGCTGGTGGTATAGTCTTGTTTTACTACTTCACCTGAACCGCCCAAGTAAACCGGTTCTTTACCATTCACGGCAATCTTAACCCCTCCGGCATTGCCCAAGTGTACAGATATCTTTTCCTTACCTCGATATTCTTTTACCGTTCCTACCTCCATGGTTCCCTGTTCAAGTTGTCCATTATCTACTTGAACCGAATACCAACACTCAGCGGTCGCGGTCATGGTTATGGCAACCTCTTTGGTAGCTGGTGGTGGGTTTTGAGGCTTTGTGGACGGTTTCTGACCGGTAATTGGGTTTTTGGTGACTGGTGGCTGTTTATAATTAGCCCGATTAGCCAAATAATCAGTCAGGTAACTACCCATCCAAATAACAATGACCAAAAACATTAAGGCAGCGGCAATATTTTTCGTCGATACCCGGCTAATAAATGGTGGTTTTTCCTGATAGGTAACAATCGGAGGTGTTGTCTGATCTTCCTCGTGTTTGGTACCGCCATTAAGCTGCTTATAGCTGTGAATCATTTCCTGGGCATCAATGCCGAGAAACAGACAATACTTACGTACAAATCCCACCGCATATACTTGAGCCGGCATTACCGAGAAATTATCTTCCTCGAGAGCCCGCAGGTAAAATTTCCGAATCTTAGTCTCTTCCTCAGCTTGTTCTAGGGTGAATCCTCGTTCTTCTCTAGCCTGACGCAAAAACAGCCCAAAACTGGTATCGCTCATATTTACACCTCCACCCGGTTCTTTAACTGGTGATTAACCTGATAAGACGTATTGCCAATAGCCATCCTTATTGCTTGTCTTAATTGACTGCCACGACTTAGACCATAAATAAACCCGGCGGTAAAACGTTCCAATTCAGTTTCGACATTAAACTGCTGCCCGGGCAAGATATTGATCTGAATAGTTTCTTGTCCCTGTTGGGCTGTCACATAGTGGCAGCCATCAGTCACGACTAAAGTTTTACTTGTGCTTGAAGGCTGGGGCTCAGGGCTGTTCTTTTCACCTATTATCAATATGTCAACTTCATTATCTCCCTCAAAGGAAGCATTCGAACAGCATACTATGAATGGTGCTTTTATGTCGTTCTCCTTGATCATTGGTAAGACATCCGCTAAATATCCTGGTTCTATCCATAAAAAGTTACAGTCTAACCAAGGCTGACGAGTTAAAGCTAATCGATTTAATAACTCTTTTGTTGTTATATTACCTATAGTCTCCACCATGGTTTTTCGATTAATCCGAACCCATTGCTGACTTTTATTAGCAAGTTGACGATCTACGCCGCTCACATCAGCAGATCTAGCCATAATCGTCAAGAGTTCGTCACCTTCACTATCAGTTCCTAATACAGTAACCACCTTAACCGAAAGATCAAAGTTTTGCAGTGCTTGGCAGCCTTTTACCGCTAACCCATCCGGAACACGCTCAATACTGACCGGTTCATCCGCTTGCACCAAGGTTAAATAAGCCGCACTACCGACCACCGTGCATACTGCCTGTTGATTAAAAACATAGCCTTTTCCTATTATAATACCCTTTTTAATTAAATTTGAGATATGTACCGCTACCGATGATCTAGTTATTCCAAGCCGCACCGCTAATTCATCTTGAGAAATTAGTGGTTCCTGCCGTAAAATATTACTTATTTCACGTTCGCGGGATGTAATTTGCATGATTTAACTCCCGACCTTAGTACGGCTAGTTACTAAGCGTTCCAATTGCTCCTGGTCAATCAAAATCTCACGCTTTTTATTGGTATCTGGTGCTGATACCATACCTCGATCTTCCATCATATCTACTAGGCGAGCAGCCCGAGTAAACCCTATTCTAAGCTTACGCTGCAAAAGCGAGGCCGAAGCCTTGTCGGTATCAACAAATATCCGAATTGCTTCCCAAAACAGAGTATCATCAGAATCCTCAGCAGCATTATCAGCCAACTCTTCGACGTCTAACTCAACAGCTTTATCCTCGATCCCGCTGCCGTTCTTTTCATTAATAAAGCTAACCACTTTTTCAATTTCCCCATCAGATAAAAAAGCACCCTGCACCCGATGTGGTTTTGCAGC
>JBLNAS010000238.1:0-6085 GCA_050259475.1 Methylocystaceae bacterium | reverse complement strand
TCGTGAAGCCGGATTTGATCTGGTCGAAGTTATTGGCAGCGCTGGGTATCTTATTTCTCAATTTTTGTCCCCGCGCACTAATTTGCGTACTGACGAATTTGGCGGAACCCTCGAAAATCGCATGCGATTTGGAGTGGAAGTGGTTAAAGAGGTTCGTCGTCAGGTCGGAAATGATTTTCCCCTTAGTGTTCGCTTTACCGGTCATGAGCTGGTTCCCGGGGGAACCTCCAGGGATGAATTAATTACTTTTGCTAGTAAATTGGAGCAAGCAGGTGCCGACCTGCTTAATGTCACTGGGGGTTGGCATGAAAGCTCAGTCCCCCAAATCACGATGAATGTGCCACCCGGTGCTTTTGTTTACCTGGCGCAGCAAATTAAGCAGGCGGTTAATATCCCAGTGATCGCGAGCAATCGTATTAATGACCCATTGCTGGCCGAAAAAATTCTATTGAACCATCAGGCAGATCTGATTTCTATGGCTCGTGGTTTATTAGCCGATCCAGAATTACCTCGCAAGGCGAAAGCTGGTCGTTATAAAGAAATAAGAAAGTGTATCGGATGTAATCAGGGATGTATGGACCATGTCTTTGATGGCAAGATCGTGGAATGTCTAGTGAACGCTGAAGCCGGACATGAATTTGAGATTGATATAGAAGCAGCCGAAAACAAGAAGCGTATTCTGGTTATCGGTGGAGGCCCGGCTGGTATGGAAACAGCTCGGGTTGCAGCCCTGCGCGGACATGATGTGACCTTATGGGAAAAGAGTGAGCGACTGGGTGGTCAATTACACCTGGCTGCCGCGCCGCCGGGAAGAGCCGATTTCAAATACCTGGGTGAATATCTGGAAGCAAGCCTGCAGGTTCTGGGGGTCGAGGTTCATTTGAATAAGGTGGTTGATGGTACCTGCATAAGAGATTTTAGCCCGGATGTCCTGGTGATCGCGACCGGGGCCTCCCCCTGCAACCTTCCAGTTCCCGGGGCTGGCCGGCCTAATGTGCTTCAGGCTTGGCACCTGCTGGCTGGTGACATCGAAACTGGGTCTAATGTGGTCGTGGTTGGCGCTGGTGCAGTTGGTTGTGAAACGGCTTTATCACTAGCCCGGATTGGAACCATTGACCCTGAAACCTTGCAATTCTTAACTGTGCATAAAGTAGAGTCCCCGGATCAACTTTACAACTTATCAACCCATGGTTTGACGAAGATTACCAGTGTTGAGCAACAGCCCAGAATTGGCGAGGACATAGGGCGGTCCAGCAAATGGGTGATTTCCATGGATCTTCCTCGATTCGGTATTCAGGTTGCCACCGCTACCCGTGTAATCGCTATTGATGATGAGGGTGTTGTTATTGAAAAAGGTGATGAGCGCAGTAAGATTAAGGCTGACACTATCGTCCTCGCAGTCGGTTCAAAGCCAAATAATGAACTATATGAGCAGTTGAAGGATGTTGTGCCTGAAATATATTTAATCGGGGATGCACGCCAGCCACGTAAAGTAATGGATGCCATTGGTGATGGATTTCATTTGGCAATTAAGCTTTAGAGAGACTAATGCCAGCCAGTACGCTAATCGGCACAGCAAATGTAGACTTACCTGACCTTTTGACTAGAAATATTATTACCTTGACGATAATATAACTTATAAATAAGATAGGTATAAGGAATTGAAGGTCTGATCGATGTGACGACTCGATGCGAGGGAGGATTTTGTATGGAACAGTATAACAAGCTTCGGGAGATGTTGGATACCCACCCAGCGGGAGCACCGCCAAGTGCCTATATGGACCAAATCCTACGGATTCTCTTTTCCCCGGAAGAGGCGGAAGCGGCTTGTCACCTGAAGTTCATTCTCCAACCGGTTTCCAAACTGGCTGAGAAAATGGGAAAAGATCAACACGGCCTTACGGAAATGTTCGAAAGAATGGCGAATCGCGGAGTAGTGATGGCCAAGATAAGTGAGAGCGGGGAACACCGCTACAGTCTATTGCCAACGATACCCGGACTGTTTGAGTTTCCTTTTATGCGGGCGGAACGTGCGCCTCAAAGGGAAGAATTGGCCAAACTCTGGCATCTCTATCACACGGAAGCGCTGGGTAATGCTTTTGCGGGATCAGAAACCCCGCAGATGAGAGTCATTCCGGTACAGAAGAGTTTACCCATAATCACTGAGGTTTTGCTCTATGAACAAGTTTCTGAAATGATCGGTCGGGCCAAAAACATTGCCGTGACCAATTGCGCATGCCGGGAAAGCATGCAGGCTTGTGACAAACCGATAGAAGTCTGTCTCGCATTTGATATGGGCGCTCGGTTCCTGGTGGAAAGGGATTTAGGCCGGATGATCGATAAAGAAGAGGCTATGCGGGTTTTAGATACTGCTGAAGAAGCCGGATTGGTTCACTGCATTAACAATAGTCAGGAGAGACCGGTGGTTATCTGCAATTGCTGTGGGTGCTGCTGTACCATACTACGGGGCATAACTGAACTGAAGAACCCGAATGCGGTGTCAACTTCAAGTTACATCGTTAATTATGATGAAAGTGAATGTATAGGGTGTTTCCTCTGTACCGAGGACAGATGTCCGGTGTCAGCTGTGCAAGAAAATGGAGATATCGTAGCAGTTGACCAGTCCAGATGTATCGGGTGTGGTTTATGCGTTTCCGCATGCACGAGTGGAGCTCTTACTATGAAGAAACGTGATGAGATTCCCAATCCGCCGAATACCTATCAGGACTTAACAATGAAAGTACTCCAGGAGAAAGGTAAATTAGAGACGTTCATGAAACTGAACATGGGTTAGGTTTGCTTGGCACTACACATTTAGCAAAGACATCTAACCCAGGGATGTTATCATTGATGATAAGAAGAGCATACAGGGTATTATACTTTACAGAAATCTCCTGCTAAGCGCTATAATCTTGCAACCATCCTCGGCAAATCCTGGTATTTTATCTATTGGACTCTGCATGAAATCCTGTAGGATATATTATAATAAGTTCCTGCAAGATATTGTTAAGGTGGAGGTATCGGTTGTGGAAATAAAGGTGCTGGGCACAGGGGCGCAATGTAAGCAGTTAGAAAAAGAGGTTTTTAAAGCTGTTGCTGATATGGAAATAGCCGCTAATGTGGAGAAGGTTGGAGACCTGAAAAGGATTATGGCGTACAAAGTTATGAGTACCCCGGCTTTGGTCGTTAACGGCAAGGTTAAGGTCGCCGGTAGAGTACCTAAACCTGAAGAAATCAAGAAATACATTAAAGCTGAGCTTTAAAAAATGGGAGACTTTGGTGATGACTGATTCATTAGCATCACGGTAATCTTTTCTTGACCGATGGTTAACTTATGGACATTCCTGCCTATGGAAATGGAGTGGGGTTAGATTATGTTATGTGCCCCCTGATATGCTCACTGGCTAGTAGAATGAAAGTGGGTAGGTGCCAGTAATGATCGGATTGGCTAATGCCGCATTGAGCTGGAGACATAAGTATTTTAGGGTGGCAACTGTAGCAATAGAAGTTCATGACAATAAAATGGACTGTTTAGTACAAATAAGACTTCCATTGGTATATGCCATTGGAAGTCTTATATATTTAGCAGATTCTTACTGAGCTTTTTACGTAAACATTGGGAATTTGATGCGGAAGGTAGTCCCGGTTTCGGGGCTAGATTCAATTTCAATATTCCCTTGGTGCCGCTCTGTGATGTTCTTACAGACCGAAAGACCAAGCCCGGTCCCATTCTCCTTAGTGGTGTAAAAAGGATTAAAAATCTGACTTTGGACTTCAGGTGAGATGCCCGTACCGGTGTCCTTAATGGATAATAAAACACAGCCTTCTTCCGGTATAAAGGTGGTGGATATGGTTAATGTCCCCTTGCTATCCATAGCCTCCAGCGCATTGCGGGTGAGATTTAGCACTAGTTGCCGGATTTCTTTGCTATCAATCATTACTGGTGGCAGTTCTTTAGCTAACTGAAAGTCTATATCAATGTTTCGGGAAACACTCTCTGCGTATATCAAGGGATAAATATTTTCCAGAATAGCATTGAGGCTTTGTTTACTAAGGTTTAAGGGTTTATCTCGTGAAATGGCAAGGAAGTCTTCGATAATCTGGTTAATATTTTTAAGCTCCTCTCGAATGATATCAAAGGTTTCGCGGGTGGTTTCATCAGCGGATTGGGCAGCGATCTGGGCATAACCCATAACCACGGTCATTGGATTCCTTATTTCGTGGGCTACCGCAGCGGCCATTTCACCTACTGTATTTAAGCGATCCAAACGAGCCAAGTCGGCTTGTACCTGCTGTTTCGCAGCATATTCACTAGCAATATGTTCTTTAAGGGACTGGACGGTTGCCAAAATAGGGATTAACTCAGGAACCGCCTGCAGCCTTTGGGGTTCGTTTTTGCCGTCATTGATCTGATTGATTACCTCATGTAAATTTCTATTTGACCTCCGCATAGCCCACCTGATGATATTGATGATTAAAAGCCAGGCTAACAATGAGCTAGCAATGGTGATTAAGATTTCTCTATAGAAAATGCTATCCACATCGTTGGTTTTGGCATTTGCCCAGACATGGCCAATTATATTACCATCAACCTTAAGTGGATAATTAGCGGCAATAATTCGGGTACCACCTAAGGTAAGTCCATCCTGAATATAACTGACGGTCATTTTCTTAGTGCGGTTGACCTGTAGAGCTTCAGGGGAAGCTTGATGGCCTAAAAGTCTGGGATCATAGGGGGCGAGAGCCGCGATATTGACGCCCTGAACATAGAAACCTAAGCCATAGCCTGGCCATTGCTGGGAAATGTGATTGATTATGGGCTGGAGGTGCTGATTGAGGTAGAGTATCTTGCGCTCATAAGGTAGAGAAACAAAGGCATCCGACTTCATAGCCTCATAGGTTTGATACGGAAACTCTTGTTCCAGGATAGTGGCGATTTGAACCAGTTCTCGTTCCTTGGCTTGGTTAAGGGTTTCTCGGCTTTGGCTTATAATAACTCCCACCATAAGTACAAACTGCAGGGTGATAATAATGGTGACTAGCCAGTAGACCTGCCGCGACAGCTTTCTGGAGATCATTATATAGCCCCCCTGAAACTATATTTATATGAAAAGTTATATATTATCACTAAAAAATACCATAACGAAAATATTCTGACAATAAATTAGAGAAAAAACTGGGTCTTTGTATTCCATCAAAATTATTAGGTTAGTAAATAAAAGAAATTAAATTGTATTTATCGTTGCTGTCTTTAAAAAAATTGGCTATGAACCTAAGGTTCATTAAGTGAGTCTTCAGTCGTTGATCGAATTGCCAAAAAGCTAATTATTACTAAGACTAGCGGACAAGCATAACTTGATATTGATATACCTTAGCAGTAATATATATACATATATTACTTTTAGCTAGACTGGATAACTACCAGACTGCTAAATATGAATAGGATGGGTAATTCAATGTTAAAAGCACTTCAACATGGGCCAGTTACTATATTAAAAACTGGGCGTGATGTAGTAAGCTCTCTGGTTAATTATTATGCTTATTGTTTTATCCTCGGCGATTCTCTGATTGATACCAGCACGCAGCATGTCGAGAAGGAATTACTTAATTACTTGTCGGGACAGAGGATTAAAAGGATTATTAATACCCATCACCATGAAGACCATATCGGTAATAATTTAGCCATTGAGCGAGCATTTGGGCCTGAGGTTTATGCATATCCTGATGCCATACCACTGATGGCAGCTCCACCCCCGGCCCGTCAACGGTTCTACTTGCGGCTGATGTGGGGTTATCCCTCGCCCTGCACCGCCAAGCCTTTGGCAGATACTATCGAGTTTCAGGGCTTTTCATTACAGGTAATACCTACTCCCGGTCATGCTCCGGATCATGTCTGTCTGTACGAGCCGGAATTAAAGTTGCTGTTTACTGGTGACGTCTTTTGTGGAACTCGGGTGAAATATTTGCGAGCTGATGAGAATTTTAATCAGCAATTGGCAAGCATTCGCCGATTGGCTGAGTTGGAGGTTAATACGATCTATTGTGCTGTAGCAGGTGCCGTTGAAGATGGCCAGGCGTTGCTCAA
>JBLNAS010000237.1:0-3479 GCA_050259475.1 Methylocystaceae bacterium | reverse complement strand
ATTTTAGTACGGGGGCAGGGGAGTAATTTTGTTCAAGAAATCAAATATATAATCACTCACCCGAGAAAAATAGTGGGAATAATTCTATCGGCAATCTTTCTTAATATGAACTGGGGTATCTATATTTGGGCGGTTAACCAAAACCATGTAATAGACGCTAGTCTTGGGTATTATATTAATCCCCTAGTCAGTGTTTTATTAGGCATGTTGGTATTGAAAGAAAGACTGAATAAGTGGCAATATGTTGCCTTCCTTATGGCCTTGCTCGGAGTTCTAAACCTAACCCTGCATCAAGGCTCGGTTCCCTGGATCGCCTTGGCTTTGGCGATTACCTTTGGATTATATGGCTTATTGAAAAAGATGGTAGGAGCGGGAGCATTGACGGGGCTAACCCTAGAAACATTAATTATGGTACTGCCGGCCTTGGCGTATGTGGCAACTATTCAACATGCAGGGGTAGGTGCCTTTAGCTTCGCATCTCCAGAGACCGCCGCATTACTTGCGGGGGCGGGAGTAGTTACCGGGGTTCCGCTGCTTTTGTTCTCCAGTGGGGCTTTGCGATTGTCTTTAAGTGTGGTGGGATTTCTGCAATATATCAGCCCCACCTTATCTTTACTTTTAGGAATTTACCTTTACCATGAACCCTTCACCCGGACTCACTTACTGTCTTTCCTATTAATATGGGCAGCCTTAATTGTTTTTACCTGGGCTCAGAGTCGTGGATTGCGCAAGCAAACAAAAGGATCAAAGCAATTGGCTTGATAATCATTCTGATTTAACTAAAGCTTCACCAGAAAATGTTGTCTGGTAGGTAACTAACCGAAAGTTGATTAAAGGAGGGGAATTCCCCTCCACATTTATTTACAACGTACGCTTGATTTTCGGTTAACACTAAATAGGAAAAGAGCAGCTACCGGCAGTAGTAAGGGTAGCCATGGGGATTGGTTTTGCAGCCATCCCGGTTTCTGTTGGCAAGTAGATGTCATATGATTTATCCCTCCTTTTGCAGTTTATGCTAAATTATGCCAAAAGGCCTAAAAATGTTAACTTTGGGAGTAGGCAAAAGAACTCTAATAAGGATATATTGGTAAATGTAATTAATACTTCGTCTTGGTAATTTTGGTTGCGGAAAGGCTGACTAAAAAATGATAATTGTTGTTGGTGCGGGTAAAGTAGGTTTTTCGATCGCGGAGATTCTTTCGCGCGAGAACCAGGATGTGGTGGTTATTGAAGCAGATGAAGAGAGAGCACTGAACATCGATAATAGCTTGGATGTCAAAGTGATCGTTGGCAACGGTGCTTCCTGGGATACCCTGGAGAAGGCCGGTGTCAAACACGCATCCATGTTAGTGGCGGTTACTGAGATGGATGAGCTAAATATGATTGCCTGTATTCTGGCCAAACGCTATGGGGCTAAGGTTACGGTGGCGCGCGTACGTAATCCGGAGTATACTGAGACCCCACACTTTCGGCCTTCCTCTTTATTAGGTATTGATTACATAATTAATCCTGAGCGGGTAACGGCGATGGAAATCGCCAAACTAGTCGATGCTCCAGAATCACTAAATGTTGAATTTTTTGCTAATGGATTAGTGCAAATGCTTGAACTTAAAGTGACTGAAGATTCAACTTTAACCGGAAAGGCTTTAAAAGACTTACGCAAAAAAGAACAGTATACGATAGCCGCCGTAGAACGCAAAGGCGAAACCTATATACCAGATGGTAATTTTGTGATTCATACCGGAGACCATGTCCGGGTAATTGCCGAGACCAACAATATGGTTGAGGTCGAAAAAGAAATAGGGATTCATCGCCGGCGGGTGCAAAGTGTCACCATAATTGGCGGTGGCAGAACTGGTTATTATTTAGCCCATATCTTAGAACGGCGCAATATTAAGGTTAAAGTAATTGAAAAAGATGAAAAGCGAGCTAAACATATCTCCAAATTATTAAAGAAAGCCCTGGTGTTGCATGGGGATGCCAGTGATATGGATCTACTACGCACCGAGTATGTCGGAGTGTCAGATCTTTTGATCGCCGTCACTAATGACGATCGGCTCAACCTTTTGTGCTCACTTATCGGCAAGAACTTGGGGGTCAAGGGTACCGTGGCTCAGGTTAAGCGCTCCGATGTCGTACCGGTCTTGGAACAAGTCGGAATTGATGTCGTCCTTAATCCACGGCAGTTATGTGCCAGTGCCATATTAAGTTACCTACGCCGCAGCAAGGTGGTCTTAATGGGGCAGTCACGCACGGAAATCATTGAATTAGAAGTTGATCCCGGCAGTAAGGTTGATGGTAACCGTCTGCGACAATGCAATTTGCCGAAGGGTGTGTTAATAGGTGCCTTAACTCGGGGCCGTAAGGTTATTATTCCCCAAGGTGATACCATGATGGCTAAAGGGGACAAGGTTTTAATCTTTTGCCTGTCTGAACAAATAACCAGGGTAAGTAAATTGTTTCAGAAGGATAAATAGCTAAGTTTTTATATGGAGTGTAAGTAGTAATATGTTTCGAATATCAGTGGTTTTAGGGCATTTAGGCAAATTAGCCATCATTCTAGGGGTATCAATGGCCACCAGCATCTTTTGGGCATTATATTATGGGGAAGACCCCGTGCCCCACATTACAGCTGCGGCAATCTCCTGTATTGCCGGGGCGGTTATCTATTATTGTTTTCGTAGTAAAGAGAGCCTGAATCCTAAGGAGGGCTTTGCTCTGGTGGCCTTGGGCTGGATATTGGCCTCTCTGCTTGGAACCTTACCCTATTTCTTCTCCGGTACTTTCTCCACTTTTGCTGATGCTTTCTTTGAAACTGTATCCGGGTTCACCACGACTGGTGCTAGTGTCCTTAAAGATGTTGAGATCATTCCCTATAGTGTACTTTGGTGGCGCAGCCTGACGCACTGGTTAGGTGGTATGGGTATCATGATGCTGTTCGTGGCCATTATAGCTGATATTGGTGGCCGAGCTAACCAGATATTCCATGCTGAATTGCCCGGACCTTTGAATGACAAGGTTAGTCCCAAGGTCGGGGATAGTGCCCGCATGTTGTGGCTTACTTATGTCGGGTTAAGCTTTTTATCGGTAATATTTTTGGTTCTGGGTGGTATGCCAGTATTTGATAGTTTGTGCCATACCTTTGGCACCCTGGCAACCGGTGGTTTTTCGGTAAAGAATGCTTCACTCGGCTATTACAATAGTTATTGCCAATGGGTGACCATAATTTTCATGTTCCTAGCTGGTGCTAATTTTGCACTACACTACTTAGCCTGGGAAACCAAAAGCCTAAAAGGGTATATCAAGAACCGCGAATTCATGTTCTATACTTTTATTGTACTTATGGCCGCCTTGTTGATACTAATAAATCTCCAGCCAGTTAGTGCCTGGAATGAAGAGTGGATTAGAAAATCACTGTTCCAAGTGGTAACGATTATTACCACTACAGGCTATGCCACCACTGACTTTAATACTTGGCC
>JBLNAS010000236.1:0-3057 GCA_050259475.1 Methylocystaceae bacterium | reverse complement strand
GGGCAAAGGTTATATCGGCCATGTAAGTGCCAGCTTCCATAGCCATCTCGTCCTGTTCACGCATAACTATCGCTTGGGGATCAGCCTCAGATTTATCCATAGCGGAAGCCATATCACCCATCTCACTACGGTTCGGTACCGATTGGCTCATGACAACTTTAGCACCGACAACTGGGTGGCCCGCAGCTTCATTTTCAAGGGTTATCTGGATGGTTGCGGGCTCATCAGCAATGATGTGCTCGGGATCAGTTTCCATAATCACGTGATAGGGGCCGGCTTCCCTCTCTATCCCCTTGGCTGCGCCGGTTGCCCAAACACTTGGCGAAGTAAACAAGAGAGTTATCAGCAATAAGGTTAGGATAGAAAATATGGTGGTAGCTGTTTTTCTTGGATCGTTCATTAATAAAACTCCTTCTAAAAATATTGACAACTAAACACTACGCAAGATCCATGCCGGTTAGGTTGGGGATAAATTGTAACCGTTAATTATGAGCATAGAAGCTGGTTTAATTGGCATTATGTCTTTAGTAAAGATGATTCTATGATTGGAGGAATGAAATGTCCTTTTAATTAGTGAAAAGCTTAATAAGTGGGATAAAGCACATTATCATGCGCCTTATCCCACTAAGACACCATGAGAAAAGGCACCAGCCGGCTGAGCGGGGTGCCTTATTCTATCTAAGATATAGCCGGGTATGTTATTTGCATGAATTGTATCAAAAGGAGTTGATCATGTATGGAGAAGGTTTTATTTGAAATTGGGCCATTCGCAGTTTATAAATTTGGACTAACCATGGCTTTAGGGATTTTGGTTGGTCTTTGGGTTATCAATAAGGAAGCTTATCGCACCGGGCAAGACCAGGATAAGATATTTAACCTGGTTATTTTAGTAGTTCTCGGAGGCTTATTGGGGGCTCGTCTATTCTATATTTTTGCCTATACACCAGGTTATTATCTGCAGCATCCATTGGAGATGTTAAAGATATATGAGGGTGGGCTCTCGATCCATGGTGGGATTATAGGGGCTATGCTAGCTGGTTGGTGGTACGCTAGGCGGTGCCGGCTTAACTTCTGGCTAATGGCTGATATGCTGGTGTTGGGGGCTATTCTTGGTCAAGCTATTGCACGGATTGGTTGTGATGTTTTTGGGGTTCCCATGGCAGCTAGCTGGCCCTGGGGGGTCATGGTGGGAGGAAGCCTGCTGCATCCAGTACAGTTATATGAAACCATGCTTGATCTGGGATTATTTCTTGTCCTCTGGGGGAAGAGGTATGGGCGCAATTATCAAGGACAATTATTTGCCGGGTACCTCTTTGGCTATGCTTTGATACGTTTTTCTATTGAATTTTTCAGGGAAAATCCTTTGGTTATAGGATGGTTAACGCCAGCCCATATTACTAGTGTAGTCTTTATGGGTATAGCATTAATGCTTCACATTTACCTCTCTAGAAGGAGCAGTATCGTTGCTAAAGCCTTCGGAGACGGATGGCGGATTAGCTATAAAGTATGGTTAGGGACGATTATGATTGCACTGGTTGGCGGCGGGTTATTTTATTTATTAATGCCTTAGGTTGAGAGATTAGATTATAATTAAAGTAAATCCTAGTGAAATGCTACTATATAAAAGTGAATTAGAGCGTGGGGACACCATTTTCGAGTGTTGACAGACAGAGTACGGCTTTTAATTCCTGCCTTTTATTCTGAAGCAGCTTAGTTGTTAGTAGTTTTTAAAACCGTACCTGGGGGATGACTGGTTTTTGATCAGGAAGTTTAGCGACCAACCAGGGTATAGTAAAGACGAAGATATGGAGTCTTGAAAGGATTATGGAGCCATTATGAACCGAATTGCTAAGCTGGCAACAATGTTAGCTAACGGGTGGGTAATTGCCGGATTGATAATTGTCATTACCACTCTCCATTTAACTACTAGGGTTGATGCACTGGGAATACATGAGTTCCTGCGCCGACTGTACTATATACCCATTATCCTCTCCGCTTACCGCTATGGAATTAGTGGTGGCTTTTTGGTGTCACTGATTGCTGGCTTAGCCTACGCTCCACACCTACTTATGTATGTCGGTAAGCCTGAAATTCAGGTGGTAAACCAGCTTATGGAGATGCTCTTATTCATCATTTTGGGGACAGTTACTGGTGCCTTATCAGAAGTGGAAAAACAACGGAGCACTGAATTAGAGTACCAACTGGTACAGGTTAAGCGCTTAGAGAACGAAGTTAGGATTGCTGATCGTTTAGCAGCAGTCGGGCAATTGGCTAGTGGGGTAGCCCACGAAATCCGAAACCCGCTAGGTATTATCGGTGCTGCTGCCCAACTAGCTAAAGCCGAAGATAGCAGTCAAACGGATATAGATGAATCAGTTACGGTGATTCTCAAAGAAGTAAATCGAGCTAACCAGGTAGTTAGCCGCTTGTTAGACTTTGCTCGTCCGCACATACCTAGGTTTGAACCATTGAATTTGATTGCCCTAACCGAAGAAGCGGTACGTTTAACCAGGCAGTATGCCATTAATAACGGAGTAAAGCTAGAAGCTGATTTGCCGACCGGTGAGGCAGTGATCGAAGCGGATGCGGAGCTACTTAAACAGGCCTTGGTTAACTTATTAATAAATGCTATTCAGGCTACTCCTGCTGAAGGCGACGTAGTCGTAAAGCTGGGTTGGCAAATGCATAATCGACAGCCAGGTATACTACTGGAGATTACTGATACCGGTGTTGGAATACCCGAGAAACAGGTAGCCCGAGTATTTGACCCCTTTTATACCACCAAGGAACAGGGGACTGGCTTGGGGTTATCTATTGTTCACAGTATTGTGCAGGAACATGGGGGATATATTCGGATTGAGAGCGAAGAGAATCAAGGTACGTCAGTTTATATCTGGTTGCCTAGTGAGCAGAAGGAGGTCGAGTGATGGCTAGAATACTAGTGATTGACGATGAGGAAAACATGCGCTGGGCCTTGCAAAAAGCACTGATGAAAGACGGTTACGAAGTTGACACTGCCGGCGATGGCCGGAAAGGAATAGAGTTTATTAGTAGAAA
>JBLNAS010000235.1:0-3220 GCA_050259475.1 Methylocystaceae bacterium | reverse complement strand
CATATGCCCCGGATAAACTGGGATTTCCGGGGCAACATTTTTGCCTAAATCCAGGAAGTTTAATTTTTTGCCAAATAACTCTAGCTGGGTTACAGTCGGATCGGTTACGAAAACCTCGGACATGTTCACTATTCCTCCTTTGTTTTAATTATTTACCGGTAGTAAACCTTTTTGGCCTGCTCCCGCAGTTCACTGCGAAAATCAGGATGGGCTATATTGATCAGGGCCTCCATCCGCTCCCGTACCGTATGATGTTTTAAGTGGGCAATGCCGTACTCAGTAACGATATATTGCACATCATGCCGGTTGGTCGTGACGGTGGCACCTAAAGCCAAAGTAACAGCGATACGGCTGATCTTGCCCCCGGCTGCCGTAGAGGGTAAGGCGATAATGGATTTGCCATTTTTGGAGCGGTAGGCACCTCTGACAAAGTCAACTTGCCCGCCCACTCCGCTGAATTGTTGGGGGCCGAGCGTGTCGGCAGCAACCTGCCCCATTAGATCGACTTGCAAGGCCGAATTAATAGAAATCATGTTATCATTCTGGGCAATTACATTGGGATCGTTAACATAGTTCTCCCGGTGCATGGAGATCATCGGGTTTTCATCCACCCAATCATAAAGGCGACGAGAACCCATGATAAAAGTGGAAATAATCCGATCCGGATTCAGGTTCTTTTTCCGGCAAGTGATTACACCTTTTTCCACCAGGTTCATCACGCCATCGGAAAAGACTTCGGTGTGAATTCCCAGATCGTGCTTATCATCCAGCACGTTTAAGACTGCATCCGGAATGGCACCGATCCCAAGCTGTAAGGTGGACTCGTTAGGGATAAGGGCTGCGATAAAACTCCCAATTTGTTTCTCTACGGCACCAATTTTGGCCGGGTCAACCTCAGGGATCGGGGTTTCAACCGGCACAAAATAGTCGATGTCTTCAACCCTGATAAAGCTGTTGCCAAAAGTACGAGGCATGTTGGGGTTTACCTCGGCGATTACGACTCTGGCTGAGTTTACTGCCTGCATGGTGTAGTCTATGGATACCCCCAGGCTGACAAAGCCATGCTTATCTGGAGGGGTGGTGGTTACAATAGCTACATCAATGGGGTACTCGCCATTAATGAATAATGATGGTATCTCCGAAATGTAGCAGGGAGTAAAATCAGCCCGGCCCTCGATGAGCGCCTTGCGAGCATTAGCTCCCGCGAAAAGGGAATTATGACGAAAATGCTTCTCCATACCAGGCTGCATATAAGAACCCTTGCCGGTACCCATTCGGTGGAGGAACTCGACCTGCTCTAATTCATGAGCCCGGGCCACGATGGCTTCGGGAACGGTTTGCGGCTCCCCGCAGGCATGGGCTAAGACAATCCGGGTGCCAGATTTAATAGTTTGTGCTGCTTCTTCAGCGGTAACGATATGGCGTAGGTAGTATTTCTCCCAGTCGAGCAAACTCTTCTCTCCTTTCTCCGGCAGTAGGCCAGTTAATTATGGTTAACGGTTAAAGGAGTATTTAACTACTTCGGTTACACTTTGTGTTCACAAAAGCAGTCACTGGTTATAAACACTCGCAAGATACATGCCAGCTTGTCGAAACAGATGATTAATTATTGAATTCAGTCGAAGGAAGCAGAAGGAAGAGGTCTTAATAGTGGGCTTTGTGAAGCGATGGGAGTTAATTTAATGTCGCTGAGCCTGACTTAAGCAACGCAGAGATTTTTGGACTAGTGGTGAACCGGAAATGGGGCAGCCGACACCTTGTGAAAACCATTACCACCGAGAAGACGGGAAATGGCGCTGCTGTACCACCATTGGTACAGCAGCGCCATTATTGGTACAGCATTATTATTTGTCCTCAGTGAATTTTATCCCGTATCCAGCAGCCTTACGACACAAGGTGGTGGGGCTAAGGCCTAAGGCCGAGGCTGTCTTACGAGTACTTTTATACTTAGATACATAATCGAGTATAATCCCCATCTCGATTTCGGCCATAGCATCTTTAAGACAGATTCGGCCATCAAGCACAGCCGGGGTTAGGCTTTTATTATCTTCGATAGGATCGCCGATATTAACTTCAGAGATAACTGCCTCTGAGGTGGTTACTACTAGACGCTCGGTGACGTTTCTTAATTCCCGGACATTCCCCGGCCAATCGTAACTAATCAAAGCCTCCATGACCGAGGTGGCTACACTCTTATTAAAGTTATACTTTTTATTAAAGTTGCTCAAAAAGAGGTTAACCAGGGAGGGGATTTCTTCTCTTCGCTCTCGTAAAGGGGGTACGGTTATAGGTACCACATTCAACCGATAATAAAGATCCTGACGGAAGCTATTATTCTTAACCATTTCTCGTAGGTCACGATTAGTAGCCGCAATTAATCTAACATCAATCGGGATGGCCTTGGGGCTACCGATACGTACGATCTCTTTCTCCTGTAAAACGCGTAACAATTTAGCCTGGAGGTGAAGCGGAATCTCGCCAATTTCATCCAGGAATAGTGTGGCATGGTCAGCCAGCTCAAAAATCCCCATTCTACCTTCTTTTTTCGCTCCGGTGAAGGCGCCGGCTTCATAACCGAACAATTCGGATTCGAGCAGACTTTCTGGTATAGCGGCGCAATTAACCCGAATCAGGGGTTTGTCTTTGCGCAGGCTGTTTTTATGAATTTCCTGAGCGATTACTTCTTTACCAACCCCGGATTCGCCCTGAATTAAGATGGTGGTATCAACCTTGCCCAGATGCAGGACCATATCGATGATGTCCTTCATTTTTTGGGAAGCAACCACATAGTCACTGCTATTGGCGGCTTGAAACTTTTTTAACTCATTTTCATAGTGCTGTTTTAAAGAATGAGCATGTTCTACTTCCTGCCGTAATTTATTGAGCTCGGTAATATCCCGGCCATTAGTTAAGACCCGTATCAAATCACCCTTCTTGTTAAAGATGGGATTGCCGGTTACCAGCAAAGTTTTGCCATTTTTGAGCTTCTGGGTAAAAGTCACCGGTTGGCGCGAGGCGATTACCTCCAGGGTTTCCGAGCGATCAATCAGTCCTTCGCGCAGTAGATCCTGACAGGTCTTGCCAATGATTTCTTTCGGCGTTAATCCTGATATACGGGTATAGGCACTATTAATCGCTAATACTTGGCCACTGGCATCAGCTAAGAAGATACTGTCAAAGGAGGCTTCTATGATCGAGTTAACCTCTTCTTCCCGCTGTT
>JBLNAS010000234.1:0-12466 GCA_050259475.1 Methylocystaceae bacterium | reverse complement strand
CCAACTGTTGGCATTATACCAGCACTTAAATCTGGATGACCCGATACTGCCTATCAGTAGTGAATTGGAGCAACATTGGCAGGAAATATTAGCTGATCCCTATCTTCATTATTTAGTAATTGAGGATAACGGTAGACTTGTTTCCTCGTGCAGTCTGGCAATTATCAAAAACCTTACCCGCTCGGCACGACCTTATGGCCTGATTGAGAATGTGGTCACTCACCCGGATTATAGGAAACAGGGGTATGGGACTACGTTACTAAAGCAGGCCATCGCAACGGCTGAGGATCGTAACTGTTATAAAGTGATGTTAATGACCAGCCGAAAAGATGAGGCAACCTTGAGTTTCTATGAACAGGCTGGATTTAACCGGGGTGATAAAACGGGTTTTATAATTAGGCTATAATTTTACATCGGTGAATAGGATTCGCACAGTTCTTCTGTGCTACTAATCATCTGAGTTAAACGGCATTATTTGTTACGATAAAATCAATCTTTAATTCCATAAATTTGAGGAAAAGGCCGTTCTACTAAGGAGCGGTCTTTTATTTGTTTTAGTGAAAACCTTTCACCAAGTGATTTTAATTGGGGGAAGCCTTATTTAAACAACAAGCTTGAGTGTGGTGGCAAGTCGTTTTGGCGGTGATTATCTATAGCTCAATCGAAAAGCTATCATCGCTCTAAAGTATAGTACCGTATAATTCTCGTTTGGAATGGCTAGGAGATATTTGGGGATAATAATTTATAAAACTTATAGGCTTGGAGGCTATTTAAATTGATAATCTACCGGGTTAATATGTCCAATCTCACAGTGGCGGCGGAAGAAGTACCTGAAGAGTGGAAACTGCTCGGGGGTCGAGGATTAACTTCAGCAATTATAGCCAAAGAAGTTGAGCCCACCTGTCACCCACTAGGAAACAAGAACAAATTAGTCTTTGCGCCAGGTTTGCTGGCTGGAACTATGGCTGCTAATTCGGGACGCTTATCGGTAGGTGCTAAAAGTCCCTTAACCGGGGGTATTAAGGAAAGTAATGCTGGTGGTACTGCAGCACAAAGATTGGCCAAACTAGGTATAAAGGCCTTAATAGTTGAAGGGATTCCTGAGGGAGACAAATGGTACTGTATTCACGCGCACAAGGATGGAGTAGATATCAAGGAAGAGACTGAGTTAATAGGTAAGGGTAACTATGAAGTAATCCACACTTTAACTTCCAGGTATGGTGAAAATACCGGAGTGATGACTATTGGACAGGCCGGGGAGCACAAAGTCGTTGCTGCTAATATATCCATAAAGGACCCGAAGGGTCATATTCGGAGTGCTGGCCGGGGGGGACTCGGTGCGGTAATGGGTTCGAAAAGAGTTAAGTTTATTACCCTGGATGATAATGATGGAGCTGGAATTAACATTCTTAACAAGGAAAAATTTAAAGAGGCAGCCCGTATTTTTAGCAAGGGGTTGTTAAGCCATCCGGTTAGTGGTGAGGCCTTACCGAAATATGGTACCGATGTATTGATTAATATTTTAAATGAAGCTGGTGGATTGCCGATTAAGAACTTCCGGACGGGGCAATTTGATGGAGCAGAGAAAATTAGTGGGGAAACTATGTATGACACCATTATGAGCCGAGATGGTGACCCTACCCATGGCTGCCATGTTGGTTGTATTATCCGTTGCTCACAGACCTACAATGACAAGGATGGTAAATACCTGACCTCGGGCTTTGAATATGAGACTATCTGGGGTTTTGGTGCCGGTTGTCTGGTTGATGACCTAGATACTATCGCGAAAATAGATCAGACGTGCGATGACGTTGGGTTAGACACTATTGAAATGGCTGGCAGCATGATGGTGGCAATGGAGGCAGGAATTTTACCCTGGGGTGAGGGGAAGGGAATTCTAAAATTCCTTGATGAGATAAAAGAAGGAACCTACCTGGGACGCATCCTGGGCAATGGAGCTGATTTTACCGGCAAGGCCTTTGGAGTTACTCGTATTCCCACCGTTAAACGCCAAACCATGCCCGCCTATGATCCTCGAGCGGTCAAAGGGATTGGGGTTACTTATGCTACTTCCCCCATGGGGGCAGATCATACTGCCGGGTACTCGGTTACTACCAATATTTTAAATGTTGGAGGGCATGTCGACCCACTAAAGAAAGAGGGACAGATTGAACTCTCTAGAAATCTGCAGATCGCAACGGCTGCTCTTGATAGTGCCGGGTTATGTATCTTTGTCGCCTTTGCGGTACTTGATGACGAAAAGGTATCACATGCCATACCTGAAATGATTAACGCTCAGTATGGGACTAGCTGGTCAGTGGATGATTGGTTCAATCTGGGTCGATTCGTACTCAAAACTGAACGTGCTTTCAACACGGCGGCTGGGTTTACTAACCAAGATGATCGGTTACCGGAGTTCATTAATAATGAGCCCGTACCACCGCACAATGCTACCTGGGATTTTACGGGTGAAGAGCTTGACCAGGTACTTCAATTTTAGTGGTAAACCAACGGTGATGAATTTGCTGCAATGGAGGGCGTAATATGCAGGTGAACGTTAAGCTATTTGCCACCTTGAGGGATGGCCGGTTTAAAACTAAAGGAACCGAGCTTAAAGATGACAGTCGGGTAATTGATGTGATTAAAAAGTACGATCTTCCTGAGGAAGAGGTAGCTATATGTCTGGTCAATGGGCGTGACGCTGATGGCGATCAAATGCTGCAAGATGGAGATATTGTATCACTGTTTCCTCCAGTCGGAGGCGGTTAATGACTGCACAATTGCCACTGCGCTACCAACGCAACTTCAAATCCTTGTCACTTGATGATCAGGCGAGGTTAGCAGCTTCCACGGTAGCAATTGTTGGGTGTGGGGGACTCGGTGGCAGCATGGCTGAAGAGTTTTCTCGCCTGGGAGTGGGAAATTTAATTCTAGTCGATGGCGACCAGGTAGAGGAGACTAACCTCAACCGGCAGCTTTTTGCCATTGAAACCAATATGGGAAAACCAAAAGTCGAGGCAGCTCGAGATCGCTTGCAGGTAGTTAACTCCGGGGTGAAACTTAAACTAATTGCAGATTGGTTTAATGAGGAAAATGCCAGAAACTTCTTTAGTGGAGCCGACGTAGTATGTGATGCCTTAGATTCCATGACCCGTCGTGTGGAATTAGAACGTGCTTGCCACCGCTTAGGCCTGCCGCTGGTATACGCTGGAATCGCCGGATGGTTTGGCTTAATTGGAGTGAGTTTACCTGGCGATTACAGTGTAGCGAGCCTCTTTCGTCAGGGGGATAAGGGTATGGAGAAAACTTGGGGAAATCCCGCGTTCACCCCCTGGGTTTTAGCCAGCTTTTGTGTGGTCGAGGCGACCAAGATACTTATCGGTAGAAAGGTTTCGCTTCGCCATGCCTGGCTCCAGGTGGATTTACTGGATATGGAGTTTGAACGTTTCGATATTGTCTAAAGATGATCGGTGCCCAAAAATCAAATACTAGCGAGCTTTAAAGCGAACCTTGGCCTAAAGCAGATGCTATTTCGGTCGGTTGTAGCCTTTGTCGCCATAGGGTTGCAGTTTCTCCAACCAGATTTCTTCCAGTAAAGCTAGGGCTGCCCGCCAATCTGCTTGGGGGAATTCGTCAGGATTGACCGTCTCGAGAACTTCGAATACGAAGGCATCGGGGCCGTATCTCTCCCAATCGTCTCTCAGCTCTTTAACCCGATGGGCACCGGTAGTAGCTAACTTGTAGTGATAGCTGTTGGAGCTGCCGTGCAAATTCATACTGCTGGCTACCCAAATTTTGCCGTTAATATTATTGCGTATCTGATAGACTCCCATCGGGGGTGGATTTTGCTTATATTGGAGTTTCAGTTCTTTACGTCGGTCCAAGGTCATCAGCTTCCTTTACTTTTTGAATCGGTATTTTAACCACCCAGTACTCTGCTCCATTAGGTGTTCGTGCGAGAAAATTATGGTCAATCAGCAACCGTCTTAAAATGAAATAGTCACCAAAGGTATGCCAGGCATCGATAATTCGGTTGACCTCTTTTTCGTCGTAAATACGATCTTCCTCAAATTTACCGGCTAAATAGGCTAAAACCGGGATTCTTGTCCGGCTTGGTGTCGGGATTCTAGTTATTTTACCCGCACTATCTAAGAAGACAGCAACGCTTTTTCCCCGCCCACTCACTAATAGCCCATCTCCTTTAATATTCTTGATAAAGTATGCAAGCGTTCGCTTAGTAACTCATCATCATCACTGAGAGCTTGGCTAAATAGCTTAATATCTTCATCAATCTTTTCATTGTCAGTGCATACCGCCACGGTCATGGCATCACCCTGTAAACCTACCCGGTCGATGATTGGATTTTTGGTATCATATAATTTCTCATACCGATAAGCCTCGCGAAAATGAAGCTTGGCTCGGCAAACCAAGATGGCTAGGTCAAGTACCCGGTGAAGAGGTAGTTCTTCCGACTGCCGCGACCACTTTTCTCCGGTATAACGCCATACTTTAGCTGAAATCTCCACCTTTCCACGATCATTCCACTGAGCTAATCCCAGGGAGAGTCCTTTGGTATCGGTATGATAAGCATATCTACCATCAACATTGGCGTAGTTATCGGCTACAATAACTGGTTTGTGCTTTAAAGTAGTCGGTATTTTCATTTTGTACCCCTTAACTAACTAATTTACTAATTTAGTTAGTTACTAAATTAGTAAATTTAATATATGCTAGGCAGCGCTTCCTGTCAAGTCTAGCCAAAATCAAAAGGTATAATTTTCCGTTAACGGAGAACAATATTGCCGATTAACAATTCTATGGGAGGTCTATGATGAAGAGTTTGCAGGGAACCCAGACGGCGGATAATCTAGCTCGAGCCTTTGCTGGCGAGTCGCAAGCCCGCAATCGATACACGATTTATGCAGAGTACGCTAAAAGTGAAGGCCACGATATTCTAAATGCCATATTTACCTTCGTGGCTGAGAATGAACGTGCTCATGCAAAGGTGTTTTACGACCTTTTGATCGAGGGATTGGGTAACGCCACCTTGGAGTTTTCCGCGGATTATCCTTTTGCCATGGGGAGTACGGTACAAAATCTGGGCTATGCCGCTGAAGGTGAAAATCATGAATGGACGGAAGTATACCCTGCCTTTGCTGACATTGCTAAGCAGGAAGGTTTTCCTGAGGTTGAATATGCATTTCGCAGCATAGCCAATATCGAAAAAGGACATTACCAGGAGTTTACTAAGTTTAAAACTAAGCTGGAATCGGGAACCCTGTACAAGTCGATGCAACCAACTAAGTGGAAATGTACCAATTGTGGACATATCCATGAAGGCACTGAAGCACCAGGGATATGCCCGGTATGTAAACATCCACAGGGGTTCTTCATTGAGGAGAGCAGTTCCTTTAGCCAAGGATAGGTTCGGCGATTAATGTTATGAGCAACCAGGAGCACTGATGGTAAGCGGCCAAAGGTGCTCTTTCTTTATAAATCAGGGGAATAATTTGTTTTTAATAGGTGGCTTAAATAAGCTTATGGATAACGAGATCAGTTTTAAGATGGTCAGTTCTCAATTAAGGTTTTGCTTCAATTAAGCATTACACGTGCTACTATATAGTCATGATATCAAACCAAGCTAAGGGGGTTCGCGATATGGAAAAGGTGGTAGTTAGACAACTGTTTCGTGATACTAGTAGATATGTTAATCAGGATGTAGAAGTTAGCGGTTGGATTCGCAGCAATCGCGACCAGAAATCGTTTGGGTTTATAGCCCTGAATGATGGAACCCACTTCAATACCATTCAGGTGGTTTATGAAAAGGAGCAGTTGACTAATTTCGAGGAAGTAGCCAAGTTTCGGGTCGGGGCTGCGGTTACCATCCAAGGAATTATGGTAGAAACACCTACTGGTAAACAACCGTTTGAAATAAAAGCCCAGGTAGTAGTGTTGGAGGGGGATTCGCCCGAGGATTATCCCATTCAACCCAAACGGCATACCCGGGAATTTTTACGGGAGGTCGCTCACTTACGTCCCCGCACCAATCTATTTGCCGCGGTTTTCCGTGTCAGGTCACTAGTGGCCTATGCAATTCATCGGTTTTTTCAGGACCAGGGTTTTGTTTACGTCCATGCGCCAATCATTACTGCCAGTGATGCTGAGGGGGCGGGCGAGATGTTTCGGGTATCCATTTTCGATGCTCAAAAACCACCACTTACTGAGGCTGGCGGCGTTGACTTTAGTAAGGACTTTTTTGGCCGAAAAACTAGTCTGACGGTTAGTGGACAGCTTGAGGCGGAAGCTTTTGCTCTGGCCTTCCGCGATGTCTATACTTTTGGACCAACTTTTCGGGCTGAGAATTCTAATACTCCGCGTCATGCGGCTGAGTTTTGGATGATCGAACCAGAGATTGCTTTTGCTGATTTGATTGATGATATGCGGCTCGCGGAAGCTATGGTTAAGTATGTGATTGATTATGTGCTGCAGCAAGCACCGGAAGAGATGGATTTCTTTAACGAATTTGTGGATAAAGGCTTAAAGGAGCGGCTGCAAAATCTAGTTAAGGCTGAATTTGCTCACGTTACCTATACGGAGGCGGTAAAAATCTTAAAAGAATCGGGTGTGCAATTTGAGTATCCAGTCGACTGGGGTAGTGATTTGCAGACCGAGCATGAGCGTTATCTAACGGAACAGGTTTATCATCGGCCAGTTTTTGTTACCGACTACCCTAAAGCCATTAAGGCTTTTTATATGCGACTCAATGATGACAATAATACAGTAGCAGCCATGGATCTATTAGTGCCCGGGGTCGGGGAATTGATTGGCGGAAGTCAACGCGAAGAGCGATTAGAGGTACTAGAACGTAGGATGAACGAACTTAATATGGACAAGGCCGATCTTGGGTGGTACCTGGAATTGCGTAAATATGGTGGCGTTAAACATGCTGGTTTTGGCCTCGGGTTTGAAAGGCTAATCATGTATGTGACCGGGGTTAGTAATATTCGTGATGTGGTACCCTTCCCCCGAACAGTTAAGTCATGTGAGTTTTAGCTTAATCTCGATTAAATAATGGTGGCCGCCATGCGTTTAAATAAAAAGGCGGCCATCTTTGTATCTGTGCCAATGTCTGTTCCAACCAGCAGAGACCCTAAGGGTAATCAATATGGAAATCAGAGGCCTTCCGGGCAGAAGCTATTTTGGATAGGGGAGAAGCTAATTTGGCAGAGTTCTTCTTTTTAATAACTGTAATCATCATGTATGGGGGCATTAACTTTTACCTCTATTCTCGGGTACAATCCGCCCTTGTCGGGTGGTTTCCCGGGGTTACCCCGGTGATATTTGCCCTCCTTTTTTGGTTGGTAGCCAGTTTATTCTTGATAGCTCAGATATCAAGGCATGTTATCGGGTATAGCTTGCCGGTAATAATAATAAAGATCGGTTACTACTGGATGGCGGTTTTGTTTTACAGCATATTATTAGTGGCACTGGTGGACCTGGTTAGGCTGGCTAACCGCTTTTTACCCTGGATGCCATCGCTGTTACAAGAGCCCAAACTGGTAAGCTTGGCCGTACTGATCCTGGTAGTAATCATTGTGGGGGCAGGGGCTTGGAATTCCCGTCACCCGGTTATTACTCACTATGAAGTAACTCTGGATAAGCCGGCAGTTAGTGGCAGTTCTCTACATTTAGTCATGGTCAGTGATATTCATCTGGGGATCGTGGTTGATAAAGCTCGTCTTGCAGAATTAGTGACTAAGATTAATGCCTTAAACCCTGATTTGGTAGTATTACCGGGGGATGTTATTGATGAAGATCTTCAGGTAGTCGTCCGTGAGCATATGGAAGATGAGCTGCGAAAAATAAAATCACGTTATGGGGTTTATGCTTGTTTGGGTAATCATGAATACTATAGTGGTCATATTGATGAAGTTGACAATTTCATGCGGCAAGCTGGTATTACTTTGCTACGCGATCAAATGGTCTTAATTGCCGATAGCTATTATCTGGCTGGGCGTAGCATGAAAAGTGAGAATCCCTTAGCTAGTGATAAGAGCATACGGTTACCAGAATTATTGGCGGACAGTGATCGAACTAAGCCAATTTTGGTTATGGATCATGTGCCTGGCCGCTTAGCGGAAGCAGCCAAGTCAGGAGTAGACTTGCTGCTTTGTGGGCATACCCATCTTGGGCAAATGTGGCCGCTAAATTTTATTACCCAGCGGGTATTTGTAGCAGATTATGGACTATACCAGGATCAAGCTTTTCAGGCCGTAATCTCTAATGGTGTTGGCACCTGGGGACCACCGATACGGGTAGGCAACCGTCCAGAGATAGTAGATATTGAAATTAGTTTTAATCAATCAGGAAGTTAGGTTTGGATATTTGGCATAAGGTCAGCATTTTTGGGGGCGGCTCCGTAGGAGTGGCCCCTGATATTTTTTGGGTATATCCGGTAGACAGAATTTATTTGATTGACGATAGTAAGTATAATTTCTATCCTAGACTTATGGGTCGAATATTCGAATGTTGTTCGGGGGGCTTAGAAGATGTCAACACGCCGTGAAGCAGAGCGGGAGGCGCGTACTAACCTAATCGCCGAAACTGCAATGCAACTTTTTACGACCTCCTCTTATGAAGAGGTAACGATGGATGATATAGCGCGGGAGGCTGACTTTGGTAAAGCCACCCTGTATCATTATTTTGATAGTAAAGAGAGCTTGCTTACCTTTATTATAAATCGAGCGATGATCAAATTATTACTGCAAATCAAAGAGCAGTGTTTGACCAACCAAGACTTGGTGGAAGCATTAGGGATATATATTGAACTTCGTTATCAGTATTATAATGACTGTTTTCCGTTACTGCTCTACATGCTGCGGCGGCAGTTAGAAGGACAGAATTTTGAACAGCCAGAGTTCTCGGAGCTCAAGGATTTAAGGGAGCAAAAAGACCAAATGATGAAGCAGCTATTAGACCAGGGTGTGGCTAAAGGAGTATTTATTCCGGTTGCCAGCTCCATCCTGCTTAAAGTAGTCGATAGTTTAATCCGTGGTTTCGTCTGGGATAGCATGGAGAAAAAGGGCTCACCCGCCGATCAAATTACTGATAAGGAATTGATTAGGAGGGTACTGGCTAGCGGAATATTAGTTCACCAACTTTAAACCATAAGCGAGGCGACCAAATGCAAGAATCACCTCCAGAACAATTTAACTGGTCTATAGTTTTAGTTATTATCATGGGCACCTTTATGGCGATATTAGTCAGTAGCTCAGTCAATGTGGCACTGCCGACCATGATGGCACTTTTTGCGGTTAATGCCGGCCAAGCGCAATGGATTTTAACCGCTTATATGCTCGCGATGGGGGTAGTAATGCCCATGACTGGGTTTCTAGGTGATCGTTTTGGTTACAAGCGGGTCTACTGCTTAGCCTTGGCCTTATTTACCTTGGGGTCATTGCTCTGTGGGCTAGCCTGGAACCTACCGGTGCTGATTATCTGCCGGGTAATCCAAGCTATCGGTGGTGGCATAATGCAACCACTCGGAATGGCTATTATCTACCGGGAGTATCCCCGAAATAAGATCGGCATGGTAATGGGGGTATATGGTATCGCAGCCATGGCGGCCCCGGCAATTGGACCCACCCTGGGTGGTTACATAGTCGAATTCTTTAGTTGGCACTGGCTGTTTTTTATCAATGTACCGATTGGGATCTTAAGCTTGTTGTTTGCGGAACGGACGCTGCATGAAACACCGAGAAATCCAAATCACCAGTTAGATTTAGTGGGCATGTTGACCATCAGTGGGGGACTTTTTTGTCTCCTCTTTGTTTTGGCTAATGCTAATCGCTATGGCTGGGGATCGCCGATTATTGTCGGTCTTAGCTTTTTGGCCTTGGTATTATTAGTTATCATGGTTATCAATGAGATGCAGCACCCCGAACCAATCATTGACCTTAGCTTGCTAAAGGATAGAACCTTTACTATCTCCTTGGTACTGGGGGGAATACTAGCAATCGGCATGTTTGGAGGTACTTTTCTGGTGCCGCTTTATTTGCAGAATATCTTGGGTGAGTCGGCCTTCAGTGCGGGGTTGATTATGTTCCCCTCTGCCTTAGCTTCTGGCATCATGATGCCTATAGCCGGCAAGATATTTGATAAGTGGGGAGCCAAATGGGTAAGCGTAATTGGCTTGGCCTTAATAACCCTGGGTACCTATGAAATGAGCAAATATACCGTGCTCACACCCTTCGTCGTAATTGCTTGGTTGATGGTAATGCGGGGGGTAGGCATGGGATTAAGTATGATGCCGATTACCACTGCCGGCATGAGCAATATATCAATAGCAAAATTGGGACGGGCTACCTCACTAGCCAATGTGTTTCGCCAGGTAGCAGGAGCGTTTGGGGTAGCGATGTTCACTACCGTCCTTCAGCACCAGCAGGTGGTTCACTATGCGAATTCAGTTGCCAATGTTAATGCCGCCGCCTTGAGTAACTTGCATTCGACTTTAGGCAACGCTCTACCCGATAGTTTAGTCTTTGGTTTAGTGGCCCAGAGAGTTAACTTACTAGCTTTTATGCAAGCCATTGATGACTGCTTTTTTATGGCAACCCTAATTTGCCTCTTAGGTATGGGGTTGGCGTTTTTTATTAATGAACGCAAACATGCAGTACTACCTACGGTGAATAACTCAGTTCCAGTTGAAACACAGCCAACGGTGGTTAAGGCATAAGGGATAATTGGGGTAAGGAGGGTTTGCGGTGTTAACTAAGGATGAGGTTATTCTTCGGGCCCGGGAAATTGGTTTTGCTGATATTGGATTTACCACCACGGAGGAATTTTCTTCCCAAAGGCAGATCTTAGAGGAGCGAGCGGCTGGATATGAGTGGGCAGAAGCGCGCGGACTTAATCTAATGGAGGGAGTTAGCCCGCTGGCACTGTATCCCGAAGCTAAATCCATGATTGTAGTCTTGGAAAACTATCATCAGTACTCATTTCCGACCACCTTGCTGGGGAAATTTGGCCGATGTTATCTGGATGATGATCGGGTAACTAAAGATGGGCTAGCGGTTAAGATCAAGGCCTTGAGATCGTTTCTTCGGGATCACGGAATTGACAGTAAGGTACCGGCTTATATTCCCCACCGTTTAGCTGCCGCCCGGGCCGGGGTCGGCAACTTTGGCAAGAACAATCTTTTATATGCGACTCGCACCGCCCGCCAGAGTTCTTGGGTGCTCCCAGTGGTGTTGTTAGTTAATCAGGAGTTTGCACCAGACACCCCTCATATAACTATGGGATGTCCCGAATGGTGCCGAAATGTCTGTATCGCGGCCTGCCCGACGCGGGCGCTTACGGGGGCCGGGAAAATAGATCCCCGGCGCTGTATATCGTATCTTACTTACTATGGTGAAGGCATCACACCCTTGGAATTTAGAGAACCGATGGGGACTTGGATTTATGGCTGTGATCGTTGCCAAACCGTCTGCCCGCGCAATGAAGCTTGGTTAGCGCAAGATCTCCCACTAAATCCCCGGGTGGTGGCAAAGGACTCAGCTTTTGCCTTACCAAAACTGCTCGCAATGGATGAAAATTATTTCCGGGAAAAGATTTGGCCGCATATGTTTTATATGTCCGCTCGTAATATCTGGCGTTGGAAAATGAATGTGGCGCGGGCTATGGGAAATAGTAGGGACCCCTCTAACGTACCTTACCTGATTAAAGCCTTTGCCGAGAATGAAGATGAGCGGGTACAAGGCATGATTGCTTGGGCGTTAGGTCGGCTGGGAGGACAGGAAGCACGAACGACATTGACTAGCTGGCAAGCTCAGGCTGAGGGAATGGTACAGGAGGAGATAAGTAACGCCCTACTTGGTTTAACAAAATAAAAGTAATAAGAGGTCAGCACCAGCTGGCCTCTTATTATTAATTGGCGAGATTAAAGATGTTTCATCGTCAAGGGCCGATAGCATATTTATCTTATAAAAGCAGGGAATTTACAGCATAAGCGGAAAAGAGGAAAGGGTAAAACTACTAATCAAAACTAGGGCAGGTATAAATAGTGGATCTTTATATACACCTAACATGTGAAATTATTTTAATATCTATAGCGAGTATATTTACGGTTATTTATCGGCAGGATCGCCAGCCATATTTACAGCATTGGTTATATTTTCAGTTGGGGAATATTTTTACCGGCATCTTTTTGTTTATCTATTTATTTAGTTTGCCATGGCGGGTGTTTAATGGAGCATTTCAGCTCGGGTTCTTAGCTAGTGCCTATTGCTTATTGAAGGGCACTTATTTGTTGATTAACCAGGAGCCCCCCCGGGTTACTAAACCTTTGTTGTATATAGCTATTGCCTGGATAGTGGTAGCTCTCAGCTTTAACTGGCCAACCTTAATGAGTAATCTTCCGGCTCCACTGATTGCTGCTTATTGTTTTGTAGCTACTGGTTTGCTTTTG
>JBLNAS010000233.1:0-4601 GCA_050259475.1 Methylocystaceae bacterium | reverse complement strand
CCTAACACTCCTTTAGTCCAAAGTAGTCGATTGTTCCTCAGCGCCAACGTGGCTAATTTCCTCACGAATGTTATCCAGTACCGCATTAACAAAGGGTGCTGACTTCTCATCCCCATATTTTTTAGCTAAGTCAATCGCTTGATTTATTACCACCGCCGGGGGTAATTGCCCGCCCAGCATTTCCGCTGTGCCTACCCGTAAAACAGCTCGATCCATGGCTGCCACCCGCTCCAGCTTCCACTCTTTTAAATAGCGAGAAACCAATTCATCAGCTTGGGCTAATTTATCTATTACCACCTTAACGAGATCTTGCGCATAAGTACGCTCTTCCGGCGTGAAAACAGTTTGTTGGTCCTGCTCTAGATATTCCAGGGAGGCCACTAAAGCTTGGTTAGGGTCGGCCCCGGCAATATCAGTTTGGTAAAATGTCATCAATACAGCTTCCCGGGCTTTTTTTCTGCTCAATTATGTACTAACCCCCGTTTTTAAAATAATACCCTGTCTAAATCTGGCCTAAAGCTCCATTAGGAGTGAAAACCCTATCTGGCATTTATGCGACCTCGGTTTAGCAGCAGCCATTTAGCTTATAATTAGAAAATTACTTATCTAATAGTTTCCGCAACCAATTATCAAAGCTTTTTTGCTCATCGATAGCCTTACCCAGCAGAAATCCGACTACGATACAAAGTACGATGAACATGGTCTTTAGAAATCCCAAGGTAACAAACAGGATAGCTACTAGCAAGCCTAACAGTACTCCCAGCAGTTTGCCCCGATGTTCCTGCAATATATATAATACCAGTTTATCTAGCATTCCACTCGGCCCCCCTTACTTACGCTCACGTTTGGCCTCGCTATCATCGACTAGCACTTTAACCTCTAGTACTGGCACCCCGACAAAATGCTCGACATCAGCCTTTACCACCTGCTGCAAGCTAGTGATCAGTTCTGGTATCACAGCATCTGGAGCTATCAACAAGTGGAGGTAAATTTTCAAGCCCAACCGGCTGCTGTTGATCACGGGACGAGTTTCCCGCACTCCGGGCAAAGCTCGGGCCGACTTAAGTACTATCTGTTCTACTGCCGGAATAGTGATAAAAATCTGTCCAGCTAATCCATCCTTAACCAGCACTGCCTCCGGCACTTCTCGTTTCAAAGTAAATATTATTAGCATTATCCCTAGTACTAATAATAGTCCACCTACAGCACCAGCCCAAATTCTATCCCAGGGGTTAGATAACCAAGAATTAATACCATTTATTACCCCTGGGTTCCCTGAGGCAGTAGAAATCATGATACCCCCAAGGGCTACTAGTCCCAGATGATAAATAGTTAGTATTAAACGCCATAACCAGGACATATTTCTTGTCTCCCTTCCTCCGTAAGTTATGCAAACAAACCCCCTGTTTACACAGGGGGCTACTAAATCAATATTAATTTACTAGAACTTAGACTTCAACCTCTTCGCCAGCTTCTACTGGTTTTTTCATCAGTACACCCGATACATGGACATTGACCGCACTAACATTAAGACCAGTCATTGATTCTACCGCTTGTTTTACTGATTGCTGTACCCCAGCTGCTACCCGGGGTATGGGGAAGCCAAACTGGATGACGACAAATGCCTCAATGGTAACGCTCTCGCCATCGACCTCGACCTTGACCCCTTTCGCCAGGTTCTTTTTGCCCAGCATTTCGCCTAAATTAGCACCCCATCCGCCACTCATGGCGGCCACGCCATCAACTTCTGATGCCGCTAAGCCGGCAATTACCGAAACAACCTCATCAGCTATTTTAATCGCACCATACTCGTTATTGGTTGCTGCCTTTTCCATATCCAGTTTACCTTCCACCAACAGCACCTCCCATTTAATAATAATCTCATTCTAGATTATTGTTTGTTAGTAATCAACTTAATAATTCCCATCATTTACCATATGGCTTTTAATCACCCATTCGCCGCTGGATAAAATTAGTGTACACTTCGCCTTTACGGAAAAAAGCATTATGCAATACCCGCCGGTGAAAAGGAATAGTGGTTTTAATCCCCCCCACCACAAATTCGCTTAAAGCTCGATCCATCCTACTGATAGCTTCCTCACGGTTGGGTGCCCAGACGATAAGTTTAGCCACCATAGAATCATAATAAGGCGAGACCAGATAGCCGGGATAGGCCGCACTATCGATGCGAACACCTGGGCCTCCCGGAACCAGATACTCGGTTATAACACCCGGGCAAGGTCGGAAATCATGATCCGGGTCCTCGGCATTGATCCGGCATTCCATCGCCCAGCCACTAATCTTAATCTGTTCCTGAGTAAGAGAAAGTTCTTCCCCAGCCGCAATCCTTACCTGTTCTTTAATTAAATCAACTCCGGTAACCAATTCAGTTACTGGATGTTCGACTTGAATACGAGTATTCATTTCAATAAAGTAAAAGTTCTTATCCTTATCGACCAAGAATTCGATAGTACCTGCACTGACATAACCGACTCGCTGTACCAAATCCACCGCTACTTGACCCATCTGGGCCCGCATGGCTGCATCAACAAATTGTGATGGGGCTTCCTCTAACAGCTTTTGGTTCCGCCGCTGCAGTGAGCAATCCCTCTCCCCCAGGTAAATTGCGTGGCCGTGGCTGTCGGCCAGAACTTGAATCTCAATATGACGGGGTTCCTCAATATATTTCTCAATGTAGACCTCGGCGCTGCCAAAAGCTGCTTGGGCTTCCGCACTAGCAGTCTGTAGTGCTTCCTTGAGATCATTATGATCGTGAGCTAGCCTCATACCTCGGCCGCCACCGCCTGCTGCTGCTTTCACCAAAACCGGATAGCCTACTTGCTTAGCAATCTCCAGAGCATCCTTGGCATTAGTCACTGCCCCATCACTACCGGGAACCAATGGCACGCCTGCCGCTCGAGCCATATCTCGTGCTCGTACCTTGTCACCCATAGCCTCAATATTAGCCGCACTAGGGCCAATAAAAACTAAATTATTAGCCACACACATTTCAGCAAAATAAGCATTTTCCGCTAAAAAGCCATAACCAGGGTGAATAGCATCCGCCCCGGTAATCTGGGCTGCTGATATAATACTCGGAATGTTTAAATAGCTGCTAGTCGATGAGGCCGGTCCGATACAGACTGATTGATCAGCTAACCGAACATGCAAAGCTTCCCGGTCAGCTTCCGAATGTACGGCTACACTTTTAATGCCCATTTCCTTAAGGGCTCTAATAATGCGTACCGCAATCTCGCCTCGATTAGCAATCAGAACTTTGTTAAACAAAGCGGTTCCTCCTACTCCTCGGCCAGCACAAACAGCACTTGACCATATTCCACCGGTTGTCCATTTTCTACTAATATTTCGGCTACCCGGCCTCGTTTTTCCGCTTTGATTTCATTCATTAGTTTCATAGCTTCTAAAATACATAGAATTTGTCCGGCCTCAACCATCGCCCCTACTTCAGCATAAGCCGGCGCATCAGGTGAAGGTGAGCGGTAGAAGGTACCTACCATTGGCGACACTATTTCCGTGATATTACTAAGTGCCACCGGTTCCTCGATGACTTTAGCCTCGGCTTTCGGGCTCCGCTTAATCTCCTGAGCTGCCGTTGCTTCATCATGGTTACCCATTTTACGCAGTAAAATCTTGAAGTCACTGCTCTCTAGCTCTAACTGACCAATGCTAGTACTTTCTAGTAATAGAATTAATTCTCTTATTTCGTCTAGGTTCATCTCCGTGTTCCCCCCTGTGCTTTGCATTCTGGGCGGTTTCGCCGTTTTAACTGGTCGGGATTGAGTAGATGCTGATGCTACCACCTTCGGTTTGGACACTTCCCCGACCGGTAATGGTACTGCTGGTTCATAGCCCTCTTCACTCATACGCCGACGGTGTTCAAAAAACTTAAGCGCCACCTGTGGGAACAGGGCATAGGTAAGGATATCATCTTCTTCCTCACTAATACTCTGCATTTCCTTTTTCGCTTTTTCCCATCCCGGCTCTAATAAGTCAGCAGGACGTCCGGAAATAACCATTTCGTCACCGATAATCTTGTTTCTGATTTCATCTTTAATCGGTACTGGCGATTTGCCGTAATAACCACGCACATAATCCTTAACCTCGCCTGGACACATCTTATAGCGCTCACCCATTAAAACATTAAGCACTGCTTGTACACTTACGATCTGACTGGTAGGAGTGACCAGGGGTGGATAACCCAGATCTTCTCTGACCCTTGGTATTTCCTTCAGCGCTTCGGGTAAGCGGTCAATAGCTTTTTGCTCTTCCAATTGGCGCACGAGGTTAGAAATCATACCACCGGGCACCTGGTGTTCAAATACTTTCATATCGCGGATGCGGGTGACCCCACGCTCAAAACCACGCCGTTTCCGAATATCCTCAAAGTAATCAGCCATCTCAAATAGCGCATGAATATCTAAATTAGTATCCCAGTCAGTACCCTGCAGGGCACGGACTATAGTTTCTACGGGGGGCTGTGAAGAACCGAAGGCCAAAGGGACGCTGGCGGCATCTACGATATCAGCACCCGCTTCCGCAGCTTTTAGGCAGGTTCCAACTGCCAAGCCGCCAATATAATG
>JBLNAS010000232.1:0-5659 GCA_050259475.1 Methylocystaceae bacterium | reverse complement strand
CCCCCCCTCCCCCCACCCGACCAGCGCCCCCCCCCCACCCCCACCAGCTCGCCGGAGCACATCATTGCCCGGGCCCCGGCCTTTGGCAACTACCAGAACAAAACAATTATTAAGATGCCTCACAGCGATGTCCTAAGGGAAATGATTGCTGGTATTGAAGAAGAGGGAATCCGTGCCCGAGTTATTAGGGTAACCGGGACCTCAGATGTGGCATTTGCTGCTTATGAAGCCACCAAGTTGAGCGGTTCAGGTATTTCCATCGGTATCCAATCAAGGGGAACCTGTGTAATTCATCAAAAAGGATTACCCCCGCTTAGCAACTTGGAGCTTTTTCCGCAATCCCCGGTTCTTGATCTGGAAACTTATCGACATATTGGCCGTAATGCAGCTAAGTATGCGAAGGGCGAGTCCCCCACACCGGTACCTACCAAAAATGATCAAATGGCTAGGCCTAAGTATCAGGCTAAAGCTGCGATTTTACACATTAAAGAAACCGAACACGTTGTTCCCGGTGCTAAGCCTGTGGAACTGGATGTAAATTTTTAAGGGGGCGGAAGTGAAGAAATGATCGACAATAAAATGGTTGAAGACATTGTTCGAGAGGTTTTTAAAGCTATAGGACAAGGGAATCAAATCCAAGTAACCAACTGTCCAACCAAAAATTCACTCCCGACTCAGGGACCTTACATGGGGTTGGTTCCTGATCGTGATTATCCTCTAGCTACCAAACGGTCTGACCTGGTTAAAACTCCAACGGGAAAAAGTCTTGATCAAATTACTCTGGATAGTGTTATTAAAGGTGAGGTCAACGCCGAAGACGTTCGGATTACCCCTGAAACATTGAGACTACAAGCGGAGATTGCTGATGGGGTGGAGAGGCCCCAATTTGCCAATAATCTCCGCCGTGCTGCGGAACTAACAGCCATTCCCGATGCTCGGTTATTAGAAATGTATAATGCCCTTCGGCCCTATCGGTCAAGTAAGAAAGAATTGATGGATATGGCCCAGGAATTGGAACAAAAGTTTAACGCCAAAATAAATGCAGCTTTTATACGCGAAGCTGCTGATGTTTATGAACGCCGTAACCGCCTTAAAGCGGAATAGGAGCTAATTATGCCCGTTATTGCAGGGGTTGACATCGGAAACTCAACAACTGAAGTATGTTTGGCCAGGTTAACACCGGGAACTCTGATGGAGTATCTTGCCAGCAGTCTGGTCAAGACAACTGGCATCAAAGGCACATTGGATAATGTGCCGGGTATTATCAATGCTCTACGGGATGCGGTGGAAAAATGCGGGTTAAACTTGAATGATTTGGACGAAGTTCGTCTGAATGAGGCTACCCCGGTTATTGGTGACCTGGCCATGGAAACTATAACAGAAACCATCATAACTGAATCTACTATGATCGGACATAATCCCTCTACTCCCGGAGGAATTGGATTGGGGGTGGGGATGACAATCCCTTTTCAAGATTTGGACCACGTAGATGTCGGGGAAAAAGTAATCTGTATAGTTCCACCGGGTGTTGATTTTGAAGATGTCTCCGGTCAAATCAATCGAGCAATTGATAGAGGAGTAGACGTGCAGGGTGCGGTGGTTAGGCAGGATGATGCAGTATTAATTGCCAACCGGTTGCAGCACAAAATACCCGTGGTGGATGAAGTAACCCTGATAGAAAAGGTTCCATTGGGAATGCTGTCAGCGGTAGAAGTTGCCGAGGCCGGACAGACCATTCAGACCCTATCTAATCCTTATGGTCTGGCCACTGTTTTTAACCTTACCCCAGAAGAAACTAAAATGGTAGTGCCAATTGCCAGGGCTTTAATCGGCAATCGTTCGGCTGTGGTGGTGCGTACGCCAGCAGGTGATGTCAAGGCACGTTCAATACCCGCTGGGGTAATTAATGTGATAGGACAAAAAGAGAAGACACCGGTGGATCTCCAAGCCGGAGCCATCGCTATAATGGATGCGGTGGAACGGGTACAACCTATTATCGATGTTCAGGGTGAAGCCGGAACCAATGTTAACGGAATGCTCGAGAGAGTACGCCAGGTCATGGCAGAATTAACCGCCCAACCAATAAATGAAATGAGAATTCAAGACATTTTAGCGGTGGATACCTTTGTGCCGCAAAAAGTACAAGGTGGTTTGGCAGGTGAGTTTGCACTAGAAAGTGCGGTAGCCCTGGCGGCCATGGTCAAAACCAATCGGCTTCCCATGCAGCAAATTGCGGATAAGCTAACTGAACAAATTAGAGCAAAGGTAGTAATTGCAGGTGTAGAAGCTAACATGGCCATCCGCGGGGCATTAACTACTCCCGGTACCAATAAGCCTCTAGCTATCCTGGACATGGGAGGCGGCTCCACGGATGCAGCTATTATAACCAGAGATGAAAAGGTAACTGCCATTCATTTAGGCGGTGCTGGTGATATGGCCTCCATGTTGATTAACTCGGAATTGGGCCTAAAAGATATAAGTCTGGCCGAGGATATCAAAAAATATCCTTTAGCCAAAGTGGAGAGCTTATATCATGTGCGGTTAGAAGATGGGACGGTCAGATTCTTTGAGCAGCACCTTCCTCCTGAAGTCTTTGCCCGGGTAGTAATTCTGAAGGAAGGCGGAATGATTCCAATTCCTTTCGAACACCCTATGGATAAAATCAGACATGTCAGGCGAGAAGCCAAAAAAAGAGTATTCGTTACCAATGCCTTGCGTTCCCTGGCCCGAGTTGTACCTACGGGTAATATCCGCCACATAGACTTTGTGGTTCTGGTGGGTGGCTCAGCTATGGACTTTGAAGTTGGCGATATGGTAACTGATGCTCTTGCTGAATACGGGATAGTATGTGGCCGTGGCAACATCCGTGGTATTGAAGGTCCACGAAATGCTGTGGCTACTGGCCTAGTCCTATCCTATCAAAACGGTGAGGCTTGATTAAAATGCTAACGGATAAAATGCAGGAACGACCCAGAGTAATCATTTGTACCACGAGCAGTGACTATTGCGAGGATAGAATTAGAGAGCTCCAGGCCGGTCTCGAAGAAGAGGGCGTACCTCATGCGGTGCTAAGAGGTAATGACGGCGATGTTAGTAACCTGGCCTGGCAAGGAGCTAATGCTTCTCAGTTGGGGGTCGGTTTGGGTGTAAGTCCCTATGGGCTTTGTATCCATTATCACAAGCTTCCTGAGAGCGAGCCATTGTTCACCACGGATGATGCCGGAGATGAAGAAACTTGGCGTAGGTTTGGGTCTAATGCTGCACGTTTGGTCAAAGGCCTCCCTTTTAAAACAGAAATTACCAGTGAGCTTATGCCAGACGAAGATCTGGTGACATTGTATTCGACAGTTAGGGAAATAATAATAATGGTTCTGCAGGAAATTAGCCAGGTCAATGGGAGGTGATTAGATTGATGGCAGATGCTCTGGGACTAATTGAAGTGATGGGATTAGCTGCTGGCCTGGAGGCTGCGGATGCTGCAGTAAAATCAGCGAACGTAGAGCTAATTGGTTACGAGCTGGTTAAAGGTGGCGGGATGGTGGTTATAAAAATGAATGGGGACGTGGGAGCTGTACAAGCTGCTGTTGAAGCAGCGGCAGCGGCAGCCTCTCGAATAGGTAAAGTCTACTCCAAGCATGTGATTCCACGACCTGCTACTGGATTAGAGAAAATCATCTTCACTCCGGAAACAGTTGGTCAAAAACCGGTACCTCAACAACCGGCACCGCCGCCGGAACCAACTCCTACTGACCAACAATTGCCGATAGAGGAGCAAATTTTACCAGAACAACTAACATTACCGGAAGAAGAAACGCTCAGCGAAGAAACGCTTAGTGAAGAAGAAGAAATGCTTAGCGAAGAAGAAACGCCTACATCGGGAAATGTAACTAGGCTAGAACAAGTCAGCCCCAAAGCTAGCTGTAACCTTTGTGGTGACCCGGCATGCCCTCGCAAAAAGGGTGAACCCAGGGTAACTTGCCTGCATTACAACGAAGAGGAAAAGGAGGAAGAATAATATGCGTGGTGAGGCATTGGGATTAGTAGAAACTAAAGGATTGGTTGGCGCGATTGAAGCTGCTGATGCCATGGTTAAAGCGGCTAATGTTGCTTTGGTTGGTTATGAAAAAATTGGTTCTGGATTAATTACTGTAATGGTACGTGGAGATGTAGGTGCCGTAAAAGCTGCCACTGATAGTGGAGGCGCAGCAGCTCAGAGGGTGGGGGAATTAATCTCTGTTCATGTAATACCCCGTCCCCACCATGATGTAGAGAGAATGCTATCTAAGGAATGAAATACGAGATGGACCAGCAGATAATCGAAGTGATTGTCAATAAGGTGCTTACAGCCATGTCTGCCTCAGAAAAGGTGGTAAAAGCAATACCGGTTGGCATTTCTAATCGCCATATTCACCTGTCTGAGACGCATCTGGAGGCATTATATGGTAAGGGTTATGTTTTAACCCGGGACAAGGAATTGTCACAAATAGGTGAATTTGCCGCCCGAGAAACCGTTACTCTGGTAGGGCCTAAGGGTGTAATTCAGGGAGTCAGAGTATTAGGACCGGTTAGGGAATTTACTCAAATTGAGATATCACGTACTGATGGATTTATGCTGGGAGTTACACCACCTATCCGTGATTCTAGCCAGATAGAAGATTCACCCGGCATTGTTATGGTAGGAAAGAGAGGGGCAGTTAACCTTGAACGGGGAGTAATCTGCTCAGCTCGCCACGTGCATATGGATGATGATACTGCCCACAGGTTTAATGTCGCCAACGGTGACCGGGTGGTTTTAACGTTTGAAGGGCCTCGGGGAGGCTCATTTGCAAATGTTCTGGTACGAGTTAATCCAAAATTCAGGTTAGAGTTTCATATTGATACCGACGAGGCCAATGCTGCAGGACTAACAAATGGGCAGATGGTTACTCTGATGTAGTAATAAGGGAGAACTGTTGTGGAGCAGGAACGGTTTTTCGAATTAGTTGTCCAAGAGGTTTTAAGGCGTCTCACGGAACCAACTGGTCTCAATAAAGAAAAAGTGCTGGTGGTTTTCACCGGGGGTGTTATTGGTCTAGACAAGGCTGTAGAGGAATTAAAAATTATCCAAAACCTTAATAATGTAGACCTGAAAGTGATTTTATCCCATTCAGCAGAAAAAGTAATCGGTGTGAAACGGCTTAAACAAGAACTTGGTGAGCAGATCGACATTATAACAGCCCAAGAACCATACCCCAGAAAGGTACTGGAGGAAACCGATTTAATAATTGTACCCGTTTTGACAATGAATACCGCAGCCAAAGTAGCTCTTTTGCTAGCTGATACGCCAGTTTGTACTTTGGTTTTGCAGGCTTTGCTGCGGGGGAAACCGGTTATTGCAGCCAAAAACGCTGCCGACCCTGATGATTATCAGCGGGTAATGAATAATATGAATCGGGCAAATTCAGCACTTAGAGCGGCCTTGCAAAGTCAACTGACAAAATTGGAGACCTACGGAGTTACCCTGGTACCAGTCGAAAAACTGGCGGAAATGACCAGTAAGGCTTTAGCTAAGGAAGTTAAAACCATAACAAAAGTAGGGAAAAAAACTATAATTGATGCCGAAACAGTAAGGAAAATGGCAGAAGACGGCATTGAGATCATTCATTTAGATAAAGGAACT
>JBLNAS010000231.1:0-6000 GCA_050259475.1 Methylocystaceae bacterium | reverse complement strand
TTCCACAATAATGTTATGCATCTTGGGCATATCCATAGCGGTAGGTATAATATAGCTGGATAAACGTTGGTTAATTATTTGCCCGGCTTCAATTCCCAAATCCTCGTAGAGAGCATATCCCATTCCCATGGCGAAACCCCCGTCCATCTGCCCTTCAATTAATGTGGGATTGATAGCACGACCAACATCTTGGGCTTGGGCTGCTTTGAGAACTTCTACCCTACCAGTTTCAGTGTCCACCTCTACCTCAACGGCACAGGCGGTAAAGGTATAAGGCCAGTAAGGTGCGCCCTGTCCAGTCTCGGTATCCATTTGAATGGTTTGGGCGATAAAAGTGGCTTCTTGGCGTATATTTGCTTTATTTAATAATGCTATATCCCGAAAGGAAATACACTTTCCCGGGAAGTTTTTTACATATATATTACCGCCCTGGCAAGCCAGACCGATATCACTGTTCAAATTAAGCTCTTTAACCGCCTGGCTGACTAATTCAGCTTTCAGTTTTTCGGCTGCTAGCTTGACAGCATTACCGGTATTGTAGGTTTGACGACTAGCAGCTGCAGTACCAGCATCAGGAGTAATACTGGTATCCTCATTAAAAAATATAATGTCCTTAATCGGGAGGCCGAGTACTTCAGCCGCTATCTGGCTCATAACCGTTTTTGCACCCTGACCGACCTCGGCAGCCCCAGTATAGATCGCTACCAGTCCATCATTCAGTAATTCAGCGATAGCATTCGAGACATCGGGGTACCCATTGCCATATCCCGTCCCATAAAAAGTACTAGCTATTCCCTTACCCCGCTTTTTCATCCTTCGGCACCCCCTGGCAGCAAATTCATGGCGGCTGCTACTTTTTCAATACAAGTCACCAAAGGTACACCTTCGGCTAACAACTGGCCGGTGGCAGTTCTACTGCCTACTCGGAAAGCATTTATGACTCGAATGGTAACCGGGCTTATGCCTAACTGCTCAGCGAGCATATCCATTTGTTGCTCATGGGCTACCGGAACCTGAGCGGCACCAAAGCCTCGCATTGCTCCAGTAAACGGATTATTGGTGTAGACGGCATAACTATCAACTTTGACATTCGGTATTACATAGGGGCCCGTTATATGCACACCTGACTTACGCAGGACATTAACTGCCCAGGAGGTATAAGCTCCTGAATCACCGATTATCTTAGCCTCCATGGCAATCAGTTTGCCATCCCGGTCAGCTCCAGTTTTAATGTGAATTACTTCCGAATGGCGTTTAGCATGAGCATAGAATGATTCTTCACGGGAATAAACGGTTTTAACTGGTTTACCGGTTGCCAGGGCAGCCATCGCTAAATGAATCTGTACTGTAATATCTTCCCGTCCACCAAAAGCCCCCCCGATGGCTGGATTAATATACTTAACCCTCTCCTTTGGTACACCTAAGGATTCGGATATTTCAACCTGATCAAAGTGAGGATATTGGGTAGCAGCACATACCACAATAGTACCATCAGCTTCTAGGTAGGCTACCCCAGCTTCCGGTTGTAAAAAGGCGTGATCCACCATAGCCGTTCGGTAGACATTTTCCACAATGGCATCACACTGAGCAAAGCCAGCCTCGACATCACCAGTGCGTAATTTATAGTGATAGATGGTATTGCTCTGGTTTTCATGGATCAGAATTTTATCTTTCATTGCTTCCTCAGCATCAAACAACGCCGGTAAGTCCTGGTAATCAACTCGAATTAGCTGGAGGGCGGCTTCAGCAATTTTAGCCTCAGTGGCGACTACAAAGGCAATAGGGTCACCTATTCTGCGAACTTTTAACGAACAAAGTACTTCTTGATCTTTAAAAAGAACCCCGTGGGCATTGTGTCCGGGCACATCTTTAGCGGTAAATACTTTCACTACACCCGGCATTGCTTCCGCGGTTGTAACATCAACCGTAATTAAGGCATGAGGGCGGGAAGAACGGAGCGTCTTACCATGTAACATACCATCTAAATAGATATCTTCAGGATAAATCGCTTGCCCGGTTAATTTAGCTCGGCCATCTACCCGAATTGCGTTCGTGCCAACGACATCAAGCTTCATATTCTGTCCCCCTTGGCAGCGAATTCTTGACCACCTTTTCTACCGCATCAACCATTTTGCTATAGCCGGTACAACGACATAAATTGCCCGACAATCCTTCTCGAATCTCCGCTCTTGTAGGTTTAGGATTGGCGTCTAGTAAAGCCTTGGTCGCCAGTACCATACCAGGCAGGCAAAACCCGCATTGTACTGCACCTTCCTCCAGATAGGCCTTTTGTATCGGATGTAAGCTACCGTCAAGGTTAGCCATACCCTCAATAGTGATAATTTCACTATTATCAGCTTGAAATGCCAGTACCAAACAAGATGCTACAATATCACCATTCATAATTACCGAACAGGCACCACATTCTCCCTCCGAGCAGCCTTCCTTGGTACCAGTTAAGCCGATATTATCCCTTAGTAGGTCAATTAGGCGTATATCTTCACTGATTTCCAGGGTATACTTTTGCTGGTTGACCGTTAAGGTTATGGTTTTCATGCTTGTCCGCCTTCTGCTAATAAATACCTGCCACCGACATGGCCTCAGTTAATGCTGTTTTAAAGACACTCTTTATAGCTTCCGGTTTATAGTGCAATTCCACCGGAGGACGTCCGACTAGTCTAGCCTGTAATTGCTGACCAAAGAATTCCGTCGCCGCCTGGATTACCGTTTCAGTCAATGGGTTACCATTGATGATATTCTCTACCTCATATTCCCGCTGAGGAAATCTACCGAGGGACCCGCTGGCGACTCTTATGGAGGTGCACTTTTGCGCCATATCAACCTCCACATAGATGCTAATTGATATAATTGAAATGGCTAAGGCACGGCGAAGCCCCAGTTTGCAATAGCCCAATCCCTGATGGGAACTAAGCGGTTTAAATTTGATTTGCGTCAGGATTTCGCCCGGTCTTATATCAATTTGGCCTTTGTCGAGATGGATGCTTGCCAACGCAACTTCACGGGTTGCTTCTCGACTTTGAAAGACCACGGTCGCATCCATTGCCAACAGGGGCGGTACGGTATCAGCGGCCGGTGACCCATTGCAGATATTGCCACCAATGGTACCACGATTGCGGATTTGAGGAGAACCTACCCCTCGCGCTGCCACCTGAAGCCCGGGTGCCCCCTGCCTAATAAGTGGATTCCTCGCAATTTCCGCGAATATAGTAGCCGCACCGATCTGTATTTCGCCATTGGTTTCAGTAATATAGTTCAGCTCGGGTAAATCAGAAATATCGATTAGTAATTGGGGAGTGACCCGTTTCTCCCGCAGCTTGGTAATTAAATCCGTGCCACCAGCAATCACCATGGTTGCGTCCGGTTGTTCCGCTAATAATCCCAGACTCTGTTCTAGGGTTTGTGCTTTGATGACGTTTTCAAGGGCCATAACGCACTCCTTTATCGAGCGATGACGCATAACTATCGCGAACTTAATCCTGATTTAGCCTTACTTAAGCTCGATATTATAATTATAGGCTAACCTTAAATTTCCCCTACCAATAGTAAAAATAGTACCGATTATTTGCGAAACGATTTTATTATTAGTCGTTCCGAAAAAATGAGCAATTTAACTATTCGACCTTACACTAATAATCAATGGGTAAATACCAACGTAAAATAGCTGGTGGTTGCCATAGTATCGTTACGCATTATCACTCCGGAATTGGTGTTAGCGAGAACCTGAAACCTGGTTACCCCTTGCTGCTGGGCATGTCGAAAAGCACAGGCTAAAGCGGCTGGTGAATCCAGGTAATCACTATCTAAGCTAAATAACGTAGTGTAGTCGAAGTTCTGCATATATTTTAGGGTAAGGTTGTCTTTGGTTTGCGCCTGGGGGCGAGTTAAATAATGCGAGAAATCCACCGATGCTAGAACCACACCATCTTTGTTAATAAAAGGCTGCAATGCGTTAAGCAACTTATCAACTTCCGCTAGGGAGACCTCATGCTGTAAAATAATTGGCACTACCTTGGCTGATGGTAAGTAATGATGAACAATCGGTATTAAACTAGCAATTGAATGCTCATTGGCTATAGTATTCTCATCTCTAATTGCTAGCCCTTGCTGTAATAATTTATTAACGATTGATTGTTCAGTCTCCATTCGACCTTCGGGAGTCTGCCAATCATTTAAGCCCGTGATAATTTTGGCGCCCTGGTTAGGATGATTGGGGCCGACTAAGATAATTAAGCTCGGCTGCTGGATAGATAGCGTATACAAGAAACTAGTTATTAGTGGCGCTGCTAGCAGATGGTGGGGTAAAACCCCACTTACCAACATACCGCTTAACTTCGCCTGATCGTTTGGTTCTGTAGCCAAAACATGCGCTAATTCACTTCGACTAACCATACTGGGGTTAGCTGAGTTACCTGGTTCTATTAGACTTGACTTCCCAGATTGGCAACCAGCTAGAATCATGAGTGAACTGATCATCAAGCAGATCAGCCAACCTTTTTTCATCGAATGATCAACTCCTGTTCGGCTCCCCGAATAAATACCTGATGGTTTTGACAATGCTGCAATAGCGGAGCCTCAGCGGTATATTTACCTGGAGCAATCACCCGCGCATAGTAGACGATTTTGCTTTGGCCTTTGGCAACCACAAAAGTGAGCTGCTGACCATTGACCTCCGTCGGCCAATCCGGATACGAAGAATTCTCTACCGCGGGCGAATATACCCTAGAGAGATAGGCTAACCCGGCGGGGAGCACATCAATAACCTCGTAAGATCCGCCCGGTGCCCGATTAATTGCGGTAGTGTTGATCTCTATTCGTACCAGGTCTGAACGGAGCATAACTACTACCGGCAGCGAGTCTTTGGACCGCTTGGTACTAGTGGCAAGCGTTAACGCTGGCTTTTGGTTAACCAAGTAGGTACGTTTAATCGCTAAGTCTTCATTGATACCTGCTTTACTCGGCACTGGTGCTGAATAATACACCATTAATCCTACTTTACCCTTAATCTGATTAAATTTGAGGGTTGGTAAGTCCTGAGGAAGCACTGTCAATTGTAAGGTTTCATTACCTTTTAGCGCGTGGCTAAATGCTTTGCCTTTTAATTCATAGGTAAAACTTACTGGTTCGGTATCCATGTAACGCAGGTCGTATTTTAGTATCTGCAGGATTTCCAGAGAATTTACTATCTCCTCACCAGGATTCTGCTGCAGATAGGCCAGTAAACGTTGCTTTTCTGGCTGATTAAGCCGAGATGCCAGCACAGCCATTTGAGTGGTAGCCGCTATGATTTCATCCTGGTCGCGACCCACTTTTATTCTGAGCGTAGTCCCCAAGTCTTGGCTATACTTACCGATAAGTTCTTGGTAAACCTGAGTAGCATAAGCCCCATCCCCTAATTCCAAGAGAGCCAAACTGAGATTGATACGCTGGGCTGGATTGAGATTATCCTGTTCGAGCGCCTGTTTTATCGGCAGGAGAACCGGTTCATTCAAAGATGCCAAGCCTAAATAAATCAGAGATTTATCCTGATCTTTACCTTCATCAAGCAATCGATAAAAATATCCACTTAGAGCTCGAGGGTCAAAGCTTCCGGGAGACATGGCTGCAATTCGTGCGCTTACCGCCAAATCACTAGCTGCAGGGGGAAGTATACTAATCCCACCATCCACTTGCTGATAATTAAGCAAGCTACTGTTGGTAAGCCTATCAATCTGCCAATTCTTTGTGTTCTGAAAATACTGCTGTAGCAGTTTTCTGGCCTCCTGGCTGGCAACCCGATGTTCAACCCGACTGCCGTAGAGCCAACTTAAGTTATAAAGCCCCTCGAGGTACTGATTTTTCTCATAATCAGAAAATACCAGGGTAGTTGGCTGCACTTTTGAACCTGACACCACCAATCCTGCTTTCAGCAACTTCTGTTCCACTAGATGACGTTCTATAAAGCTGCTATAAGTTTGGAAAGACTGCACCAGTGTATCCTGG
>JBLNAS010000230.1:0-3916 GCA_050259475.1 Methylocystaceae bacterium | reverse complement strand
GTGTACGGGCGCGTTTCTGCTTGCAAAGGCCGGGCTTCTGGATGGCAAGAAAGCTACAACCCACTGGAGGAGCCTTGACCGGTTAGAAAATCAATATCCTAAGGTGATAGTTCAACGTGGTATCAAGTATGTTGATGAGGAAACTATCATAACATCGGCCGGGATTTCTGCCGGGATTGATATGTCGTTGTTCCTGGTCAGTAAATTGATCGGTGACCAAGTAGCCAAAAACACAGCCCGACGAATGGAATATACTCTGGACAGTTCAGAGCGTAGCTTATAAGTTAATAAGGCCATAGGGAGAGCGTGTGGAATGCAGGCACAAGATTGTCAGGCAGTATTTTTAAGCAGATGATAACGCCACCTGCTTTAGTAGCCAATAGGTAGATCTGAATGAGGTTTGGTAACCCATAAAAGAGATTTCTAAGCAAATGATGAAGGGCTGGTATCCCCACGGGTGCCAGCCCTTCTATACTCTTAGCTATTCTGCTGTCTTAATAGATCTCTAATTTCGGTGAGCAGAATCTCCTGTTTGGTAGGCGCTGGTGGGGCTGAAGGTACAATTGGTTCCCTTTTCTTGAATTTGTTTATAGTACGAATGACGAAGAAAACTGAGGCCGCAATAATTAAGAAATCAATAATGCTTTGCATAAAGGCACCGTATTTGATAATGGCACCACCAAACTGAAGTTGTAAGGTGGAGACATTGACGCCGCCAAGCAGCAGCCCGATAAGAGGTGTGAGTAAGTCATTAACCAGTGAAGTTACAATTTTGCCAAAGGCTCCGCCGATAATTACCCCAATGGCCAAGTCGAGTACATTACCTTTTACGGCAAATTGCTTAAAATCTTTCCACATCGTTAGCAAAACTCTCCTTCCGAAATTACATAATTATCAATAACAATAGGAGGAATACCCTGCAATTATATAATAAATTCACAGAGGGGGCCTCGGGTTTTCCTCATGAGGATTTCAGAATGACCTGGAACAATGAATTCATCTAACTCACCCACTACTTTGAAGCCATGCCTTTCATACAGTTCACGAGCCCGCAAATTAAACGATGAAACGCAAATGAAGAGATTGGGGTGTTCGTTAAAGACAATCTTCTCCGCAAAATCTAGCAGGCGTTCACCGATTCCTAACCCGCGCATCTCAGGTATCACACCCAAACTCCTTATGTAGCCCACAAATGCTCCTTTGAGCTGAAGAATAATAAAGCCGAGTATTTGGCCATCTTTATCCGCCACGTAGGTTTCGTTTAAGTCTTCAGCGAATACTTTTAATGATTTATTATAATCCCTTTGGAGCGTGATCCATGGTTCGGAGGATGACATTAGGAGAGCGCACTCGTGGATATCGGATGAAGAGGCAAGTCTTCGAATCCTAAAGTCCATAACAGTTAACCTCCACTAACTCTGGGTAGTATCAATTATTATAACAAATAGAGAAATAATAAATGCCAGTGAATAATCTGGTTGGGGCTAAGACTTGCGAGCACAGGGAGGATGTCAGTGCCATGAGTTTATTACCTTGGATGCGAGTTAGCGATAGCTGTTGTAGATTGAACCTTAATATTGGAGATATAGTTCATATTCTGCATATACGGAAGATTTATGATGACATTTACCTTTATGAACGGTGAATTAGTAATTTAGTCGCTGTTTTTTAACAATTTAAAGGCCCATCGTTTTGTGATGGGCCTTTTTGTATCGGTCGGGCGTATTAACCTTTTTGTTTTTCTTCCGCTAACTCCCGCATGAGATCAAGGGAAGAACGCATAAAGGTATATACTTCAGGAGGACCTTTGACCTCGTTTTCAGGTTTGGTGATTATGCGAGCTGCACCTGTTGGGCAGGTGGTCACACAGAGGCCGCAGCCGATGCAGCGCTCAACATTAACCCGGGTTTGTTCACCGCCATCAACGATAGCCATTATCGGGCAGCGATCCAAGCAGGTCAAGCAGTGGCTGCAAATCGTCTGATCATGTTCACAATAATAGTTTACCGGTTTGAGCAAAGCGGGCTGGGGCACAAGTTTTAATCGGCGCAAAATCGTACAACAGTCAGCGCAGCAGTTACAGATCGCCTCGGTATTGTTCGCGTCCCCCGCCGTCTGATGCACCAGGCCAGCCTTTTCTGCTTCATCTAAAAGCTGGAGTGCTTCTTCACGGGTGATATAACGTCCAAAGTCCATTTCTTCAACGACATATTGAGCATAGTAATCGAAGGCAATGCACAGCTCATGTGGTTTGTCGCAGTCCCGACCCATTGCTTCAACCTGATGACGACAGGCGCATTTAAAAACACCGATTCTATCTTTGCTTTCGATTATTTTTTTTACATTATCATAGGGAAGTATATTCTGCTGCGAATCAATGTTAATGCCTACCGGGACGGTACGCAGAGAGGTGGTTCGGGGTATGAAACCACCCATCACATAATCCTCGATTAGGGGTGCGAGTGCAGGATCCTTTTCTTTCCTAAAAACCTGATGCTCAAAGAACCCATGCATAAATGGTGCTGCGGCGTAGTATCTGATACCGTCAACGGTAAGCGGAAAGGTGAGACCTTTTTTTGTCATGTTTTCTAGCAGGGTGGCAGCCTTTTCTGTTTCCAGGCCGCACCGAGCGGCTATGGTCTTTGGCGCTTCCAGACTACGGGTCATCCCCAAGTAGATCTCGACCTCTTCCTCGGTAAAGAGGCGTTCCAGGATACGTAATTCCTTGCCCGTTTCAGTCGGTGACATCCCCACCGAGTACTCCTCGATTCGATCACGTAATTGCTCATAAATACTACTCACCAGCATCATCCCCCCAGTTTGTTATTTAATGGGGTAATCAATAAGAAATAGTGGCTCTCAAATATTTTTCTTATTGCATTGAATCTAGAATACCATGCTGCCAGGTTTGGGAATATATGTTATAGAAATATTTAGAAAAATCAGACTTTAGACTAATGTTTTAAGTAGAGATATAGGTTTATTAATTATCGGTAATAGGGTTATGCTGAATACAACTAGGTGAATAATACACATGCCAGGTTGCAATTTTGGCAGAAATTATTGCAAATAGCATTATAAAGCTGAGTTAAGTTAGTAAGAGGAACGAAGGGGATGTTAAAGGTATGTTTAACAAATTATTAATTCCGGTGGATGGTTCAGATGCTGCCCTTAAGGCTGTTGAAACCGCTCGTAAGATGATGGAGGAAGGTTCAGCCCAAGAGGTTATCTTGTTACATGTTATACACCCGAGTGAAGTTATGTTGGTTAATGAATTAAACTTGCCAGCGGGTTACCCTGTGTTCTATGAAGAGTTAAATAAAACAGCTAAACAGATATTAGAGAATGCTAAGGCTCGTTTTGAAGAAAACCAGCCAATTACCGTACTGCTTGAAAACGGGCCACCGGCAGAGGTTATTTGCAGAATTGCGGAAAGAGATAAATGTGATTTAATCATTATGGGTAATCGGGGATTGAATAGAATACAACGGGTTTTATTAGGGAGCATTAGTAGCAAAGTAACAACCTTGGCTCACTGTTCGGTATTAGTAGTTAAATAGCACTAGGAACAGATAATCCTTAAAAAAGGGCACTATGGAGCGACCCCGATTTTGGTGTGTTATTGATAGTTGTGAATCTTACGTTGATGATAACTTTAAACCAAGTTAAGTTTAATAACCATAAGCATAAACGAGGTGTTAGATGTGAGAAGATTTTGGATTGCAGTTGGGTTGGGTATGGCAGCTGGAGTTATTGATGTAGCTCCGATGTTGGTTATGAACACTGATGTGTTTGCGTGTATTTCTGCATTTCTGCATTGGGTTTTTCTCGGTATAGTGATAGTCTACATCGACTGGCCGATTATGGGATGGCTCAAGGGGCTAATTATTGCCTGGTTGGCCGCCTTGCCGGTAGC
>JBLNAS010000229.1:0-7019 GCA_050259475.1 Methylocystaceae bacterium | reverse complement strand
ATATCCATGGGCTATTTTAGGTGCAGAAATTTTATCCCCCAGAGAGAACCTTCTTTTCTATTAATTTCATAATATGTAAATTATAGCAAAGAAGGTAGGTGACGAATATTCCTGCCCGTATTCAAGCAGCCAGCCACCAAAGTAAATCCAATCAAAACCGCAAAAGTAATAAAGGTAATTCCAAAGCACGAAGCCAAAAAGGGGTTAAAGTTGTTGTCGGTCCTCCAGGCAGAAGAGGACCTCAAGGTATTCCGGGTCTTCAAGGCCCTCCGGGTCCCCCTGGGCCTCCCGGTCCAAAAGGCCCGCCAGGTATTCCGGGTGCCCCCGGATCGTTTGCTTCAATGGGTTCGGTACGTACTACCACTGATATAACAAGTAACTGTAGCCTTATTGCGTTACGCTTTATCCTGAGTCAATTAATAGGTAAATCCGTTACAATTGGTATTGAACAAAGCCCAGGACAATACACTAATGCGCTTATACGATCAGTTAGCTCCCGAACCATAACCATAAATTCAGGTGATAAGGATATTATCCTCAATCTAAATTATATAGTTGGTTTTGCTTCTCCTCATTTGGTGAATATCCAGCTAATGACCCAGAACCAATCAATAGCTGAGGATAATGAATGTTCTTCTATGCAAAGCATTTTTAAACCTATTGTTGATCACGATGTAAATATCACAACAGCCAGTTGTGGAGAGGATTTTCATTGTATTACCAATGCGGGGGTTCTTACAACCGGTGAAGGTATTGTTATTCTTGATTGCACAGAAACATTGCCAAAAGCTAAATGTATGGCATTATGCCTGTGCAAGATTCAAGAGATTTCAGATATTCAAGGCCCCTACTTTTGATCAGTTGCTATCCTATCATTTTCGAATAATTAGCTCCTTGCCGGAATTCCGCAAGGAGCTAATTATTTACTGGTTATTCACTTGCCTGCGGTAAAATGCCATCAAGTATTTCAGCTGCGCTCTTCACTAGCTCCCGGCATATTTTTTCATGCAAGTCGCCTGTTTCCACCTTTTGCTGACCTTCCGGGGTACTAATATCATGCCCCAATAGATCTCGACAGGTGATTGATCCATGGTTGGCCTCAAAGTTTTGTTTAAAGGTACGTGCTAGTTGATATACCTCATCCTTTGGGCTTGAGCTATCAGGGTTATACATCAGACCGATCGCCATTAAAGCTCCGGTAACTAAGCCACAGGTATTACCGGTACGTGCCATGCCCCCACCAAAACAGCTGGCAACCCGCACACACATGTCTTCGGGACAACCCAGGCCTGGCCCAAAGGCGGTAAATATCGTCTGTGAACAGGAATAGGGATTATGGAAATTTTTCACCGCTTGCTCAACCCGATTCATAGCAAAACCTCCTCACACTGTAGCAAATAGTAACTGGGAACCAAGGTGTTAAAGCACCATTGGTTCCCAGTTTAATTCTCTTGTCCGATTAGTTCAATAAACAGGGGCACTAATTGGGGGTCAAACTGCCGACCAGCACCTAATCTAAGCTCACTGATCGCTTCTTCCTTCGATAGTGCCTGCCGGTAGGGCCGGTTATTGGTCATCGCATCATAGGCATCGACAATGGCCAGCATCCGGCATTCCATTGGTATATCCTCACCTTTTAGCCCCAGAGGATAACCTGCACCATTCCACCATTCATGATGTTTTAGTATCCAGTCACTAATAATTGCCAAGTCAGCAACCGACTGAGCAATTCGAAAGCCGATTTCGCTGTGGCGTTTCATCGTTTCGAATTCAGCTTCATCAAGCCCTCCGGGCTTAAATAATATATGGTCGGGAATACCGACTTTACCTATATCATGAAACTGAGCTAGCAAAGTCAATTCATTTAGTCGGTTTTCTGCAAACCCAACCGCTTGTGCCAGTTGCAGAACCAAGTTCTGCATTCTGTCCCCATGCCCCTCGGTTTGGAAATCTCTAGCTTTTAGAGTATGAGTCAATCCTCTGATGATTGAACTGCGAGTGCTTTGGATATTTAGTAACTTCTGCCGGTACATGTTGTTATCGGCTTCCTTGAATAAGTCGATATTGGTAATACCATCGACGCCACTGATCGCATAACCCATGGAGATACTTAAATAGCTATTGTGCTGACTATTGTAATCATGAACCGCCCACTTAATCGTTTCTTCTACACTATGCACGATTCGCAAATCATCACCAGGGATCAGCAGGGCAAATTCATCGCCACCTATCCGAGCTGACAAGTTCCCCATCTTAGTCGAATCGGTAATAATCTTGGCGGCCGCCTGTAATAATTGATCACCCTCCAGGTGCCCTAGGGTATCATTAATTAGTTTTAAACCATCAAGGTCAAAAACAATGAGTGACCAGGGCGACGCATCATTACCAACTCGATCCAATTCGGCTTCAAAGCTTCCCCGGTTGCTTAGCCCAGTCAGGGTATCATGAGTGCTTATATAATGCATTTCATCTTCTAATTGTTTTTTTTGCGTTATATCACGGGCTACCCCTTGAATTACCACTTTGCCTTGGTGTTTAGTTACACTGGCATTTTGCTCAGTCCAAACCGTTTTGCCATCCTGTCTGCGCCAGCTGGCACGCCAGTTACGATTAAACTCCACTTCGTTCTGCAAAATCCGCTTTAACAGTCCCCGATGCTCCGGCTCAAGTACCTGCATTACCTGCTGCGGATCATTGTAAAACACCTCCGGTAAATAGCCGGTTATTGGGGTTAGTGCTGGACTTAAATATTCAAATTTTAAAACTGGCTTAATCTGTACGCTGAAAATTATATCCCGCGCATTCTCGGCTAGTAGCCGAAAGCGTTCCTCACTTTGCTGCAGTGAATCATTAGCCTGTTTTAAGCTGGTTATATCCGTGATTGTCCCAATACAACGCACAATATTACCAGTATCATCAACTAGGTTCTTGCCCCGCTCACGAATCCATAGCCGGTTTCCATCCTGCTTTTGCACCTGGTATTCTAAACGAAATGGTTCGCCGTTGCGGGTATAACGATCAATCTCCAATTGTATTTTAGGCAGCATTTCGGGTACGATTGCCCGCTTCCAAGCCTTAGTGATACGAGGAAATTCTCCCGGAGCGTAGCCCAGCAAGCTGTCAATATCGCCATGCCAGAAGAGCTCTCCCTTACTCGTATTTTCCTCATAAATCAAGTCAGATGCCAGGCTGGCGGCTAATTTGAATCTCTCCTCTGACCGACGCAATTGATTAGTAACGGAAAGCATTTCCGTAACGTCACGCAAGGTAATTAGGATCACTTCCTGACCCCGGATTACCGTATAACGCAAGTTCGCATTAATCCAGATTGGCGTATTGTCCTGGCGGCGCATCGGCCAGTTTATAATTTGTGGTCCTAAAGTTTTGACCTGCTCAATTACATGCATAAGTGTTGGTTGGTCAAACTCACCATCCGGGATCCACATATCATATAAGGAATGTTTTAATAAGGCCTGGCGCTGATAGCCAAAGATCTCAATTATCTTTGAATTGAGATCAATAATTCGCCCGCTGGCATAATCACATACTACTAAACCATCGTTAACACTATCCATAATAGTTCGAAAAGAATCTACCGTTTCACCCATCCGGCCATCCTGGTGAAGCAAATCATTGGTATTAATCACTAACCCATGGAAGGCGTGCTGAGCCGCCATTTTTATCGGCATATTTTCTAATTGGGCCGTAATATGCTTCCTGCCCTTAGTTATGAGTCCACAGCTTACCCGGCAAGGCAGCTTGTCTTCCCAGGTAACTTTATCGGTTAACCCGCGTACCATGGCTTGATCCGCTGGGATTACCAAATCCAAGGGATGCATATCTAATAGCTCTTCCATGGTGTAGCCCAGCATAGTGGCCAATCCAGGAGAAACCAAGATGAAGCTACCATTTTGAATTAAGTAGTAACCGATACTGGTATAGGATAATAACTGCAGATAGGTGCGAGGGTTGGTCGCGAGCAATGCTTCGCCGAGACGCCCAAGGCTGGTTGCCACGTATCTATCTTCATCGGATGCGGTCATTAAATAGGGTTGGTTTTGCACTGCTTTCACTCCGTGTTGCAAAAAGTGGGCCGATTAAACCCGGCGCAGATAGATTTCGAACTGGAGGGAACTACCCCGCCATACAGTTTCAGTGATCGTATAATCATTTCCGTTTAAGCGAACTCGCCCGCCAAGAAGATCATAGTAGCTTGTATTCCAAAGAAAACGGGAGGGATCAAGACTGATTATCTCATCAAATACAACTAGCTGATTACTAGCATATAATCTAGCACCCACAGTATCCCTCTGTAATAAAGTGTTACCCTCAAAAAAGGCATAGCTCTTAGGTACTATGGAAGTCGTATAATTCCTAGTATTAATGACTACGGTGAAACTGGCAGCATCATAATCAATATCACTTATATCATAAAGCTGGCCATCATAGCGAGCTTTAATGCTAGTATTCAGACTTGAAGGTTGATTGTTAATACGTAACTGATTATGAGCTGTAACCTGTATGTCAGCCAAATTATAGTATGTTCCGTCTTTTAAAATCTGTATATCCTGAGCCGAACGATATTTATTGTTAAGTTGGGCCCAGTAGACAGTAGTGCCGTAAGTACAATACAGACTAAAGCGACCATCAGTAATCCTGACTTCTCTCATTTGGTAGTAATTATCATTGTAAAATACTGCCACATCTGCCGGTCGGTAACTGATACTATCAACCGTAATATTACCGTCCGCATCAATGGTCAGATTATTAAGCTCATATTTATTCTGATTGATAATGAAGAATAGCCGGGCACTACTACTGTTAAAAGCCAGGGTATTGGTATTGAGATAGATAGCTGCCATATCGGTTAAACGTGGCGAGTTAAAAGTAGTTGTGGAGGTGTTAGTCACGGTAGAGGTACCGTTACTAGCTGTTGGCAAAGTCTTGCCCTGGCTTTCTAGCATGCGTACCATTAAAGCACAGGTCTGAGAGCGAGTCAGACTAGAAAAGGGACGGAAATACCCATCGGTAAATCCCGAAATAATGCCGGAATCGGTAGCTTTCTTGATGTAACCTTTATATAGGCTCTTATTAATCTCAGCGGCATCTTTAAAGGTTATGGTGCCGTCATCAGGTTTTTGACCTAAAGCCCTTACCAACATGGCGGCGGCTTCACTACGTTTAATGGGGTTATCTGGGGCAAAGCCATTGGGATACTCAGCAGTTAGAATAATCCCCAGTTTGACCGCCCGATTAATCGAAGTTAAGGCCCAGTGCCCCCGAGCATCACTAAAACTTACGGCTGACGTATCTTCGGCTTTAGTTCCACCTAAACAATTAACTAATACCGTGACAAAGCCCGCTCGAGTCATGGCTTGGTCAGGCATAAAGGTATGATCAGGAAAACCATTAATATAACCACCAGCCTGTAAACGCAAAATAGACTGCTTAGCCCAATGATTGTTGATATCAGTAAAGCTAACTGCAGCTGAAGCATTTAGCGGGAATAGCAGACCAACACAAACGATCAGCACCAGCCCTAAGGATAGGCGCTTATACAATGCTCTCATCTCCCTCACTACGGTACTAACTGACCTAATTATCTCATATTTTGCTGCATAATCTATCCAATTTCCACAAAATATCCGGCATAAAACTGGTCTATAACCATAAATATTCGACAATCAGTGAGGGGCTTATTTATTCCCCCAGTCCTTTAATAAACTTCGCGGTTCAAGTTTTTGCCCGGTAGCACCTTGCAGAATTTGTACCCAGGGGTACCTAGCACCAGGAGCAAAAACACACTCTTTTAAATAAACCCCGAAGTGTTGATTTTTAGGATGGGGGGCGGTTAATTCCTGATGCCAGCCGTTTCCTAACTGGCTGGCGATTATCCTTCCTAAGACGTATTGATAATAGTAAACCGGAGCGGTAGCCAGGTGAACTTTAGCCGCCCAGATATAAGGTGGGGTTTCAGCAGGTGGCGTAATTAATTGATAGTGCTCAACCAGCTGCCACCAGTAACGATCTAAATGCGAGCCCGGGTTAGCATACAGTTCCTTTTCAAATTCATACATAACCAAAGCCCAGCGACAAAAGATCAACTCATTTAGTTGAGCAGTATGGCGGCAGACTGCTGCCATACTTTGACTTTCGCTTACAGTTAGTCCCAAATTGCGCTGCAACCAATCAGGATCTGAATACATGTCTCCGAACATCATAGCTACCCCTTCGGTCAAGCCTATGGAGGCGGGCTCTCGTAAACGCCAGGGCAACGAAGGGGCAATATTCGCATCATAAACTGCATGCCCCATTTCATGGAGCAGGGTCTGGGCACTATCACTATCATTTTGCAGGTTGGCCAAGATACGGATATCTTTATTGCGGTCAATATCAATACAATAAGCATAGGGATACTTCTGGCGGCGCGGTTTGAGATCACTGGCGGCAATAATCTTATCCCCCGATAGACCCAAATCTTTGAAGTAGCGTTTAACGACTTTGATAACATCAGTTTGCTCATAGTAATTGTCAAGCTTGGCCTCACAAGTTAACGGTGCCTGCTGCAAGAATATTTGTTGATAATGCCAGGGTTTAAGCTGCTGAATTGGAATACTATAGCGTTCAGCCAGAACCTGATCCATTTCTTGTTTATAAGCCTGATAGGGCTGACGAGTAAGGTTATCTACCTGTTTGAAGATAGCATTTAACTGCGCTTCACTTTGTTCATTTAGGTAAAGCTGCTGCTGAAAATAGTTAGCATAACCCTGCTGACGAGCCATTTTATTACGTAATTTGACCAATTCTAGCAGGTCTGGCCCCACCACCTCACCGATCTGACCCCCTGCCCTCCAGGCAGCAGCTAATTCCTCTTCATTATAGGTGGTGTCCAGAATATGCTTGAGAAATTGGTTACTGACCTGCTGATCACGCCAATGAGGGCGATAAACGGCAAATTTTTTCTCAATCGCAATCTGTTTATTGATAATAAGATTGATTTGCGCCTTATCCCCCTGATT
>JBLNAS010000228.1:0-8166 GCA_050259475.1 Methylocystaceae bacterium | reverse complement strand
GATCCGGATCGCTTTTTAAGCCTTCCCGTTGGGTATCCGGTCGCTAATGCTGAGCTGAGTAGTGATTACGGACAAAGGACCAATCCATTTAAGGGACGACGCGGAGAGGTTCACCATGGTTTGGACTTTTCCGGTAATGTGGGTAATGAAGTTTATGCGGCGGGTAAAGGAAAAGTTATCTTTGCTGCTTGGGATACTGATTACGGTAGGCTGATAAAAATTGATCACGGTAATGGCCTTGTAAGCTGGTACGGTCATAACTATCGGATGCAAGTAAAAAAGGGACAGCAGGTGGAGCGGGGAGATGTTATCGCCCTAATGGGAAGCTCCGGGCGTAGTACCGGGCCACATTGTCACTTTGCGATTCAGCAAGACGGTGAGTTCATTAGTCCCTGGAGTTATTTGCCCTAAGTTGAGGAATAAGGTGGCTAATATGTTTAAAACTAAAAACCGCGCCTTTGAAGGGGAGCAAACAGTTATCGGCAATGATACCCATTTTAAGGGTGAGTTAGAGGCCAATGGCAATATTCGGCTTGATGGACTGGTTGAGGGTCATATCGCAATTAGTGGGGACTTGTTTTTAGGTGAACGTGGTAAAGTTAGCGGTAATATTTCGGCGCAAAATGTAATTGTATCTGGAAAAGTAGAAGGCGATATAAAAACCTTGGGCCGCATAGAAATAATGCCAACCGGAGTCGTGCAAGGGGATGTTACCTGTGAAGCTCTTATCATAGATGAGGGTGGGATCTTACAGGGGTGTTCTGCCATGAGTGGGGCGAAAAGGAATCCTCCAGCCCCCGTGGTCGACCGATCCGGAAAAAAGGAAAAGGCTAAAGATTAGAGTTGTATTATTAGAAAAAACATCTAGCCCCGGTGGTTAACCACGGGGGCTACTTTAAATGGCAAGCTAAAGTCAAGGTTGTAAACTTACATTATTTAAATGTCCGGTCGGATAAAATAAGGGTGGTTCCAGGTGACGCAAATTAGGATTAGTACGTTGATAGAGAGCAAAGAAAATAGCGCGGGATACGACATCAGCCATACTCATTACCAGGGAAAGCCGGGTGTTTTGCAGAACCATATGCTCGAGAAAACCACTAACATTGACATTACCAGATATGTGGAATTCCCCAACCGCTGGTAGATCTTTCTTTACAGCGGTTCCAGGACTTAAGGTACCGCAACGAATGTTCAAATTACCGACCCGATCTATTTTCCCCAAACAGGCATCCACCGGTATTACAAGCGGGTTTTCATAGTGACTTCGAATCATGGTCAGAACCTCAGATAAGTTGGTGGCATGTACCGGATCATCCAAGGTGCCATAAACGCAACTACCCGGTAGCCCTAAACCCCTAAGGCGGGTACCGGTTAAGGGACCTAAGGCATCACCGGTAGAGCGATCGGTTCCTATACAGAGCACAATGATATCGCGGTCTTCTTCCGGGTCAAATCGAGTTAATAAGGAAGAAAAGACTCCTTGCAGTTTAATTGAACAATGAGGTTCTTTGTAGTGATAGCTTGCTTCATTATCATCAGGTCCAAAACTTGGCCGCAATTTCATAATTTATGCCTCCGCTGGTATCTTTATGATATTCTGGCCAAATTAGCTAGTTTTTATGCTGTCGAATAATCGAGAAAAATATATTATTACTTTAAATCGAGAGTAAAAACAACGATATTACCTATAATCCCTGGCAACAATGTTGTTATAGTAAAGCAGGTGAATTATGAGACGCATCCCACTGGAATACGCTAAAGAAGGCATGAAACTTGGTCGCAGTATCATTGATAGTGAAGGCCAGGTATTGTTGCGTGCGGGCGTTGAACTGGAGGAACGTTACCTAAACCGGCTTTTTGAATTAGGTATTCGAAATCTTTATATTCGGGATGAATTGTTCGCTGATACTGACGAACTGGAAGATGTTATCTCAGAAGAGACGAGAATTAATACCGTAAAACAGGTAAAAAGAAGCTTTGATCAGCTACAACAAAAAAGAAAAATCAACACCCCCGCTTTACGTAAGGTCGTTAATAATCTCCTGGATGAGATATTAGATAATAGCAATGTACTGCTCAGTTTGACCAATATTTCTTCATTGGATGACTATATTTTTTACCATTCAGTAAGTGTATGTACTTTATCGATAATGACAGGGATCACTATGAGTTACCCGCAAATACGCTTGCAGGAATTAGGTATTGGCGCCATTCTCCACGATATTGGTAAGACTATGCTGGATCCGACCCTAGTTCGACATGAAGGTGAGCTGAGCGAGGACGAGTACTTGAAGTGGCGACAGCACACAGATTATGGCTTCGCTTTATTGCGCGAAACTAGCGATTTGTCGTTGTTATCAGCCCATGTGGCTTATCAACATCATGAACGCTTTGACGGGAAAGGCTACCCCCGGGGATTAGCCGGAAAAGCTATCCATGAGTATTCTCGAATTGTCGCGGTGGCTAATCTCTACGATAACTTGATGGCTGATCGTCCTAATAGACCACCTTATGAGGCTAGTCAGGCACTAAATCTCCTAAATCGGATGGCTGGTGTATATTTTGATCCTGAAGTTGTACAAGCCTTGGTGGCGAATATAGCTATCTATCCGGTTGGCAGTATTGTGCGGCTTAATACCGGGTTTATTGGTGTAGTTTTGCATTTGAACAGTAATAACCCCAACCGACCTACGGTAAGAATTTTTCTCGATAGTGCCCATCACCAATTGTTCCCGCCCAAAGAAGTTGATCTTTCGCGCTTAACGACCGTCTACATTGTGCAAGTAATGGGTGAACAAGACCTGAATCAGCTAGCGCTACATCATGCAGGCTTGGCGCAGGAGGATAAAGTATGACCGTTGATAATGAATCAAGCAATCGCTGGTGGGAAATAGTCAACAAACAGCTTAATAGTCGTAAGAATCGGGACGAAAGTGAACAGCTTCCATGGATGACTAATCCAATTATAGATGCGATCTTTCAGCTTATGAGCCAGCAGAGAATTATGGTTTATGGCTTAAATGATCAGCTTGAACTAATGTACCTTGAGGGCGCAGTCGAAGAGATTACCGGCTATCCTAAAGACGAATTTATCACGCGGGGGATGCCCTGGAGGGAATTGGTCTTTCCCGAAGACCTGGCTAAATATAACGAGCATCATCGGTTAGCTGCCCGAAATAGCTCCATAGCAGATAGTTATCGAATTATAACCAAAGCTGGTCTGGTCTGCTGGTTAAATGAAATGACGATACGATTATCGGCACCAGTTAATGGCATTACCATGCAGGGAATCATGGTTGATGTAACGGAGCAAAAGCAATCCGAACATAAGTACTTGCAACGGCAAGCGCAACTGGACAGTATCCTGAATTCCGCTCAAGATGTAATTTGGTCAGTGATGCCGGACACCTTTGAATTGTCCTATGTTAATCCCGCAACCCAAAAGGTGTATGGCTATCCGCAAGATGAATTATTGGCAGGCAAATACCCATTATTCCAAGCGACGCAGGCGGCCATGATACTAGAAAACTTTACGGAACTACTTTATAAAGGCGAATTTGAAACTGAGTATAGCTATACCAAGCCCGATGGTGAAGCTTGCTGGTTACATAAACGGGCTTACTTTGCCCGTGATGCTTATGGGGTGGTCGCTCGAATAGATGGTATTGACACCGACATTACCATTCGTAAAAAAGCGGAAGACGCTATGCGCTACATGAGTGAACATGATGCTTTGACTACCTTATATAATCGCGCCTTTTTCGAAAAACAGATGCAGCGGCTTGAAATTGAGAAGGAGCGACTGGTAGGCTTAATAATTTGTGATGTTGATGGTTTGAAGTTGGTCAATGATAATTGGGGGCACGAAGCCGGAGACAAACTACTTATGCAATGCGCTTCTATATTGAAAGCGTGTTTTCCCCACAATACTATCGCTCGTATTGGTGGCGATGAGTTTGCAGTCATTATGGAAAACCATATATTTGAAGAGGTCGCTTCAGCAGTTACTAGTATTAACCGAGCCTTACTGATCTATAATCGGAAGCAAACAGGCTTACCCGTCAGCTTATCGGTAGGCTGGTCGATCCGCTCAGCGTCCTGTAGTCGAATGCATGAGGTTTTCCGGGAGGCTGATAACCGGATGTATGCTGGGAAACCAGCTAACCGACTTAAATTTATCCGTCTATTTGAAGAACTGAATAAATCTACCTAAATGATGCTTTTAAGATGAACAGTTTAATCGCGGTTTATATTTGTAGACGAAGGTTTTTTTCTTCTGACGCCACCACCGTCTAGGATTGTGATCATTATATAGCCGGGAGCTAGGCTTGATCATTAATCAGAGGTAGTAATACCAATGATTAATATAAGTGCATATGTAAATACCCCCTAGGGTAGTGGTTGAACACTACTCTAGGGGGTATTTTGATTTAAGGACAGGTTAATAATTTATTATGATATAAATTCTAAAAGGTTATGCATGGCTATTAGGCGGTTCTTCCCGCTTCCAATTCAGCATCAATCTGTTCCATGCTTTTGCCTTTGGTCTCATAAGCAAAGTAGAATAGTACGGCCTGGATAACAAACAATACGGCCAGGAAAATGTAAACCGAATCAACAGCATCGATGGTAGCTTTGGGGCTGACTAGGTTGGTTGAACCGGCAAACACTGCCACTATCACGGGGCCGATAAGTTTGCCGATACCGCCCATGCCGTAGGCAGAACCCATGCCGGTCGCCCGCAGATTAGAAGGCCAGGCTTCGGAACCATAAGGGCCTACCAGAGCATATCCACCATCGGCAAAGAAGTAAATACCGATCATACATAGCCAAAATACGGAGGTACCACCGATGAAGGTATTAAGATTCATTAGAGCAACCATTAACATCAAGGCTGCGCCAATTCCCAGAATCATTCCACTGGTGCGGCGGCCGATATGGTCAGACATGAAAGACCAGAACCATCTGCCGACGAAGCCACCTAAGGTAACCAGGATAAAGAGCTTAGCTGCCTCGGCCGGAGTCTTACCGATAACCATAGCTAACAAGGCCGGGCCCCACAGGGTAAACAAAGAGTAGCCGGTCTGTTGACAAATATTAGCGCCCCAGGTAACGATAATACTGCGGGGATATTTTAACAGATCACTGAACTTGACAGATGGCTGGGGAGGCAGGTCATCGACCCATCCTTCGTCATGCTTTTTGGTATCACGAAAGTCATGGTGTTCTTGAGTAACCCAATCCGCGGCCGTAGCGGCCTCATCAAACCTTTTGTTGCGGATAAGCCAACGGGGAGATTCAGGCACCCAAACTCGAATTAGCAGAGCCAGAAGCACAGGAATAAGTCCCACCAGGAAAAGGCCTCTCCAGCCTATAAACGGACTCAAGTAGGCTGCACTAAAGCTGGCCAGCAAGGTACCTATCGGAATAAAGGCGGTTACGACTCCGCTTACACGGCCACGGTATTTAGAAGGTACAAATTCCTGAACTAACGGCAGATCAACACAGTATAGTCCGCCCAAAGCCAAGCCAACGAAGAAGCGAAGGACAGCTAGGTATACCCAGTTGCCTTCCGGGGTAAAGAACATAAATCCCGTCATTACCCCGCTGAATATGATAGTAAACATAAAAATTGGACGGCGGCCTATTTTATCAGCTAGATTGCCAAACAATATCGCACCGATAATAGAGCCAAACCCTGCGGCAAGCAAAATACTGGCGATAGCCGTATAAGTAAGTCCCCAAGGCTTAGCAATAAAAGCGATAACGAAGCTGATAAGAGCCAAATCGAAAAATTCCATCATGTCCCCCAGGACAGCAGCACTAACAACCTTATAATGATTTCCGGTTAAACTGGAATTATCAAGCTGCGCAATAATACCTGCTGCGGATCTCGACATTAGCATTTCCTCCCTTGTTTAGTTTCCAAACTATTGTTTCTTAAGATACCAACTAATTCTTACCAGGCGGTTCAACTGCCATCTACCATGAGAATAGAGCCAGTAACATTCCTCCCTTGTTCAGTTTCCAAACTATTGTTTCTTAAGATATCAACCAATCCTTACCAGGCTGTCCAGCCGCCATCAACCATGAGGATAGAACCGGTAACCATATCGGCCGCGTTAGAAACTAAATAGAGAACTGCGCCGATTACGTCATCCACTTCACCAATCCGGTTTAAGAGAATACGACGCTCAACGTCTTCCTTAAACGCCTGATCTTTAAACATCGGTTCGGTAAAAGGAGTATTAATAAAGGTCGGAGCTACGGTATTAACAGTAATATTGTAGGGTGCCCATTCTCCGGCCAAAACTTTGGAAAACTGTACTACCGCTCCTTTGCTGGCGCAGTAGGCTGAGCGTTTAACATAACCAACCACCGACATGGCAGAGCCAATGTTAATAATCTTGCCGCTGCCGTGGGGTATCATGGTGCGGCTGGCAGCCTGACAGCAGAAGAAACTACCCTTGGCATTGAGCCCCATTACGGCGTCCCAGGCTTCCTCGGTAACATCAGATCCATGTTGCTGAATATTACGACCTGCGGAGTTGACCAGGATATCGATCCGGCCATAATCAGCAGCCACTTGCACGAAGGTTTGATTGATACTAGCTACACTGCTTACATCACAGATATAGCCCATGCTTTCTCCGCCCAAGGCAGCGATTTCCGCCTTAGCTTTTTCCAGGGCATCTGCAGAAATATCGAGCAACGCCACCTTGGCCCCTGATTGGGCAAAAGCCAGGGCACAGGCTTTGCCGATACCATTGCCCGCACCGGTAACGACTGCGATTTGTCCAGTTAAATTAACCGACAGGTTTGACATGGCAATACCCCCTTAGTCCTCCCAGATAGCAAAGGCTCTTACCGGGCTTCCGGTTAGGCCGACAAACTTCAAGGGGAACATAGCTACATAGAAATTATCATGACGGGGAATCTTGGTGATATTCACCAGACTTTCGGTGTGAACAACTTCTCTCTCGGCATGGACGGTATGGTTGGGATAATCCAGGTCAGCCGGAGTATCCAGGCTGGCAGCGTCAGTGCCGATGTTTACCAGGCCCTGGTCCAAAAGCCAGGTAGTAGCTTCCTTGTCCAGTCCGGGATAATTACTCAAATAACGTTTATGGTCGTTGATACCAGCAGGTTCAATACCGGTCCAGTAGAGCAGGATCATGCCGGGTTTCAGGGTTACCTGGGCAGCATCCAACCCCCGTTTTACAGCATCCAGGGTTATGTGAACCCGGCCCTGAACAAAGGAAAGATCAATCCAGGCTGCAGGCGCGATTAACTCCGGCAGGGTAATCTTGTCTACCGACAGGTGAGACTTACTGGGATCAAAGTGGTAAACGGCATCAACGTGGGTAGAAGTATGATCACAGGTGATGATGCCTTTTACTCCGAAGCCATAGGGATAATTGCTGGCTTCACCCAGGCTGAATTTGGTTTCTTCGTGGGTCTTATGCCACCAGAAAGAGGTCTTCATATGCCCCGGATAAACTGGGATTTCCGGGGCAACATTTTTGCCTAAATCCAGGAAGTTTAATTTTTTGCCAAATAACTCTAGCTGGGTTACAGTCGGATCGGTTACGAATACATCGGACATGTTCACTATTCCTCCTTTGTTTTAATTATTTAACGGTAGTAAACCTTTTTGGCCTGCTCCCGCAGTTCACTGCGAAAATCAGGATGGGCTATATTGATCAGGGCCTCCATCCGCTCCCGAACCGTGTGATGTTTTAAATGAGCGATACCATATTCGGTAACCACATATTGCACATCAAAACGGGAAGTGGTTACACAGGCTCCGAGATCCAAAGTAGCTGCGATGCGGCTAATCGTTCCTCCTGCTGCGGTAGAGGGTAGAGCAATAATCGACTTGCCATTTTTGGAGCGATAAGCGCCCCGGACAAAATCAACCTGCCCGCCTACACCACTGAATTGCTGGGGGCCAAGCATATCGGCAGCAACTTGTCCCATACAGTCCACCTGTAAGGCGGAGTTAATCGAAATCATATTATCGTTTTGGGCGATAATATTAGGATCGTTAACATAGTTTTCGCGGTGCATAGATATCATAGGATTCTCATCAACCCAGTCGTAAAGCTGACGGGTGCCCATAATAAAGGTAGAGACAATTTTGTCAGGATTGAGGTTCTTTTTGCG